>NZ_CP015363.1:913471-1217962 GCF_002078355.1 Ferroplasma acidiphilum
TTCTCGGCTCTCCCTAGAAAATATTTAAGAATTTAATAATTCGTTTCTCCATTGAAATATGGCTTAATTTATCAAAGAGTGCGAAAAGCTGCTTAATGATAATTTTGTACATTTTCATCCATTAAAAAACACTTTACAAAAATATTGTAATATTATACATTTAATATATAACTATATAAATTATTATGTTATTATTATAATTATTTTATATTAATAGAAATATATTCTATAAAAATATTATTTAGCTTTAATTTTAATACTAAATATATCTACTAATTAATTATAATAGTGCAGATAAAATTAATAAATCGGTTTAAATCGATGCATTAAATTTAATCTATCGTTGGTATATTTGCCTATAAAACGAGAACATTAGCCTTAAATTGTTTGTAAATTTGCAAAATATAATAATCAATTACACTAAATTATAGGCAATAAAATCAAGCCAGACCATATCATCCTAATAGGCCTTGAAGGTTTTATTAGGCCATGGCGAGTACCATAATCATCATAAACTTCCAACAAATCCACTGTAAACCACGCATTTTCAATCCTCTTCACCAAATTCCCCAAATCCCCAAATAATGCCGTATAACAAACGTTATACAGCGTTTTTATTGCGATTATTTAGATATTACAGAGAATACGTAATTTACAGGGTTTACAGTGAGTAATAATATTTACCAGGGGGCCTGGAACTATGAAGGCTGGAATATGTGCCAGGAATATTATTGTTTATAGTGTTTATCCTGAGTATTTTAGGCTATGGAATGTTCCGGGCAGTAAAGTCTGTTATGAAATTTATTAAGATCAATGGAGAAATATAGACATAATTGATTATTATATATGAAGCGTTTATAAACAATTTAAGAGCATTATTTCTCAATCCCCGGTAAAATATGCAGGGCAGGAGCGAAATTTGTTTAACGAATTACGTAATATATTTGATTTTATCTTGCATATTATAATTTATTAATATATATATTTGTATATTAAATAATGTCTATTAAAATTATATATAAATAATAATTATAGATACATATTTATAATAATATAATAAATTAATAATTATAATGTATTAATTGATACAATTATATATTAAATAGTAAATAACTTTCTATTTTTTTAATGTGTTTTACAAAATGTAAAATGGTAGAAAAATATCGCTACATAGAAAGCTCACTCATTCGATAAACTGATAGTGTTGTTTAGTGAGACTCAATACTTCGGAGTTTTAAGATATTATATGGGAAAACTAGGGACAGGAACTCCCGGATAAGTTCATTTTCTATATTGTCCGATATCGGTGATTATGTCTAGTACTACATATGTAAGATTTTTATATTTCAGTTATTTTGGTTCTCATGAATGTGGGCGATTTATTTTTAGGGTTGTTTATTCTGTCCATTACCTTCTTCCACTGAAATTTTCTTTGATTCATCAGATTGAGCTGTGCCTATTAATTTAGGGCTGTTACAATTAGGAATATATAAATATATAAAAAGTGCCTTATATTCGAGATTTTCGACAGATATACCGAGATAGAGGTATTTATAAATTAACTTGATTTATTCGGCAACATAGCCAAGCTTATATCGATATAATGTTAAAATATAATAATGAGGGTGCCTCTGAAGATATAGTGAAATAAAAGTTTCATTAACGCGACTATATAATTCTAGACGCCCAAATTTATATGAGGTGTACCAGAAAAGGCCATCTGCTTCTTAATCCTAATAAGGTTCTATTTTATCATTATTTTTCTTTTTCTCCCCGGATATATCAATACCATTTCAATCCTATTAAGGTTCGATTTTATCTTCATTAGTTTTTATGGAAATGGTAGAAACCTTTGTCTTTCAATCCTAATAAGGTTCTATTATATCTATCCATAAAATGCCGTTCGGGTTTACATTTCCCTGCTTTCAATCCTATTAAGGTTCGATTTTAATTTTTAGCGGTGTTAGTTTTCCTTTATATCTAATATTCTTTCAATCCTATTAAGGTTCGATTTTAATATTGCTACCCCCAACTTTATCATCCCCTGCATAAAACTTTCAATCCTATTAAGGTTCGATTTTAATATTCTTGGCATGCCCCAATTTTGAGAGCATTGTCATCTTTCAATCCTATTAAGGTTCGATTTTAATGAGTATCCTTACTATACCTGCCACTGTGCCACTACATTCTTTCAATCCTATTAAGGTTCGATTTTAATCAGGGTAGCACAACCGCCTTAAGGCAGCTTGAATGGGCTTTCAATCCTATTAAGGTTCGATTTTAATGCATTAGGGGGAGCAGCTGCCTTAGTAATTGGTAGCACTTTCAATCCTATTAAGGTTCGATTTTAATAAAATTCACAAAGTTTATATAAGTCTCAAAAATTACTTTCAATCCTATTAAGGTTCGATTTTAATGCTGCTACTGCTATAATGCCTAAGGCAAAAGCAACTTACTTTCAATCCTATTAAGGTTCGATTTTAATCAATTATTTTCCAAGCCCTCAAGATCCCTTTGACCGCTTTCAATCCTATTAAGGTTCGATTTTAATTTTTTTACCACCACTTTTTTATTTTTTTGTTTTATCTTTCAATCCTATTAAGGTTCGATTTTAATGTATTACCTTGAAATTGCATAAGCTATTCCGATTATCTTTCAATCCTATTAAGGTTCGATTTTAATCACTGGACAGCGAGGAGGAGGACCTGCGATGGGATGACTTTCAATCCTATTAAGGTTCGATTTTAATCATACCCTCTTAGAAATAACAGGGTAGTACAGAAGGCTTTCAATCCTATTAAGGTTCGATTTTAATTACGAAGGGGAAGAATGTTCTGGGGTGTGCATGTTATCTTTCAATCCTATTAAGGTTCGATTTTAATTATATCAGGTAAAATACCGTCCATTATTTTCTCAAATCTTTCAATCCTATTAAGGTTCGATTTTAATTTGATAAAAAAATATTGCATTAAAGATGCGGATTTAACTTTCAATCCTATTAAGGTTCGATTTTAATTGGAAAAAATCAGAAAGAATGCCAGGGTCTTTAAACTTTCAATCCTATTAAGGTTCGATTTTAATTCGGTGATAAAAAATGAAGTCTGAATTTGAAATAAGGCTTTCAATCCTATTAAGGTTCGATTTTAATGATGTATCTGATGACTGTTATGATGCGCAGAGCGATCTTTCAATCCTATTAAGGTTCGATTTTAATTTTTTATCATGAGGAGACAATGCAGTAATAAAGAATCTTTCAATCCTATTAAGGTTCGATTTTAATAAAAAGTGTTGACAATCCACGACCTTTAGGAATGACTTTCAATCCTATTAAGGTTCGATTTTAATCATTTTCAACACGTGTTGTTACATCATGACCAAAACCTTTCAATCCTATTAAGGTTCGATTTTAATTCATATCGATAACTCAATCATTAAGTACCTATGATCTTTCAATCCTATTAAGGTTCGATTTTAATTCCACTGTGAAGTAATGGTTTACCCATCCTAATGTCTTTCAATCCTATTAAGGTTCGATTTTAATTAATGAGATAAACACAGTAATTGCAACATTCAGCTATCTTTCAATCCTATTAAGGTTCGATTTTAATTTCCTGTTTCATTGACTGCCAATATTCGTCTTTAAGCTTTCAATCCTATTAAGGTTCGATTTTAATTTCCAGTCATACGTAAATGCAGAAGAATCAGGATCTGACTTTCAATCCTATTAAGGTTCGATTTTAATTAGATACTGCTTTTGTCCAGGATATGATGATACTACTTTCAATCCTATTAAGGTTCGATTTTAATGAAGAATTGGAATATATAAGCGAACATATTAAGCAGCCTTTCAATCCTATTAAGGTTCGATTTTAATGAGAATATGGATAATACTGAATTTATAAATTGTGTACTTTCAATCCTATTAAGGTTCGATTTTAATATTTAGTGCTGTGTTAACCTGAAGTTGCTTAAAGCCACTTTCAATCCTATTAAGGTTCGATTTTAATGCTATTTTTCCTATCTGTTCCTTTATGTCTGCAGTCTTTCAATCCTATTAAGGTTCGATTTTAATTCGATTGCAACGGTACAATTATCATATCATCATTCCCCTTTCAATCCTATTAAGGTTCGATTTTAATGACAAATAATATCGCCAATGCGACAAGTCCGGCTATCTTTCAATCCTATTAAGGTTCGATTTTAATCTTCATTATCAATAATTCCTTTAGATTTTCAGTGTACTTTCAATCCTATTAAGGTTCGATTTTAATAATTAAAAAAGTTAAAAGTGAGCCTAACATAGCACTCTTTCAATCCTATTAAGGTTCGATTTTAATTATATCCGTCACTACCTGATTATGTTCTACCGGTTTCTTTCAATCCTATTAAGGTTCGATTTTAATTAAATATTCTTTTCTATCTGACATTTTTGCCACCTTACTTTCAATCCTATTAAGGTTCGATTTTAATATATTATTTGTCGTGAAAAGAGTAAGTTTCTTATCACTTTCAATCCTATTAAGGTTCGATTTTAATTTTAATGAAGAATACAGACCATGCATTGTTTAAGGTCTTTCAATCCTATTAAGGTTCGATTTTAATCCAATGGAGGTGAGAAATTGAAATTTTGCTATATAACTTTCAATCCTATTAAGGTTCGATTTTAATTCGCCAACGGAACCGCAACATTCTCATCAATATCAACTTTCAATCCTATTAAGGTTCGATTTTAATTATTCTCAGAATCCATTTCTCCTCACCTTATTCTTACTTTCAATCCTATTAAGGTTCGATTTTAATATTTGTATGTAAAATCTATATGATGCCCATTATAATCTTTCAATCCTATTAAGGTTCGATTTTAATAGTTTTTGCACATTTCACTATCGCTTCTTAATTCCACTTTCAATCCTATTAAGGTTCGATTTTAATTTATATTCTGATGAGCTGGATTTCAATACTAATTTAGACTTTCAATCCTATTAAGGTTCGATTTTAATTTGCCATCCCCTTCATTTCCTGCGAATTTATCTATCTCTTTCAATCCTATTAAGGTTCGATTTTAATTTCTTCATCCGGTTCATACACTGTTGATTTGACGGCTTTCAATCCTATTAAGGTTCGATTTTAATGCAGATGTTACTTCCGGCTGGCCTGCTCTGGATAACTTTCAATCCTATTAAGGTTCGATTTTAATGTAATAGCTGCAGCAAATCCTATAAATTCAATATTTCTTTCAATCCTATTAAGGTTCGATTTTAATTTTATTAGGATTCGTATTTCTTTTCAAATTTAAAAACTTTCAATCCTATTAAGGTTCGATTTTAATCATTCTATATCCCCCGTAAAATTATAGTTTATATATGTCTTTCAATCCTATTAAGGTTCGATTTTAATAAAGACACAGCTTAGAAAAATACACATCCATGGCTTCTTTCAATCCTATTAAGGTTCGATTTTAATATTGCATGGTTGCCTAGTATTGCCCAGATAACATCACTTTCAATCCTATTAAGGTTCGATTTTAATTGGGTCGCCATCTTCATATATATCGTATAATATTTCTTTCAATCCTATTAAGGTTCGATTTTAATATGTATATGCGGGCAAGAAGGGCAAAAGAGAAAGCTCCTTTCAATCCTATTAAGGTTCGATTTTAATGTACAGAGGATACTCGATCGGCTTATATTCATAAGACTTTCAATCCTATTAAGGTTCGATTTTAATCCTGCATCTGTAGGATTGTGGCTTGCACTTATTGTCTTTCAATCCTATTAAGGTTCGATTTTAATGAAAATGCAGGCCTTATAACATAATCTCCGAAATCACTTTCAATCCTATTAAGGTTCGATTTTAATGAAACTATGATTGTAATATAGATAGATCCGGAACAGCCTTTCAATCCTATTAAGGTTCGATTTTAATTATAGACTGCCCGAACCCGCTGAATGACATTGATATCTTTCAATCCTATTAAGGTTCGATTTTAATGAAATACATAGCTTCCATCTTCGGATTTATAGATGACTTTCAATCCTATTAAGGTTCGATTTTAATGAGTTTGATAATGAAGTAATGGCCCTAATTATATCCCTTTCAATCCTATTAAGGTTCGATTTTAATTTCGTCTTTCCTTTCCTTCCTGGACTTTCTACAATCTTTCAATCCTATTAAGGTTCGATTTTAATTATATTCAATTTAACATATTGCATAAAGTTTATATGCCTTTCAATCCTATTAAGGTTCGATTTTAATACTGTAAACCCTAAACGTAAACCCGTTAACCCTATACACTTTCAATCCTATTAAGGTTCGATTTTAATGAGGATGTAGCACCTGATACTGCACTCCCGTTTAGGCTTTCAATCCTATTAAGGTTCGATTTTAATTTGTCAGCAAACGGTGCAACCGGATCTGCAAACATCTTTCAATCCTATTAAGGTTCGATTTTAATACATCAACGATTATGTAATACCATATGTCAACAAATACCTTTCAATCCTATTAAGGTTCGATTTTAATAAGATGTAGAACCTGATGCCAATTGCGAATTAGAAGCTTTCAATCCTATTAAGGTTCGATTTTAATTGGATATGTTGAAACATACCCTTAAAGCGTGTATCCTTTCAATCCTATTAAGGTTCGATTTTAATCATACCCTACTGGGTAGACATAGCCTGGGCGCATTATCTTTCAATCCTATTAAGGTTCGATTTTAATGGTCCTGTTCTCCTTGTGGTTGTCATCGGAGTATCATTCTTTCAATCCTATTAAGGTTCGATTTTAATCTATAAATAATCCTAATAAAGAAGCTACCGTTTTAACTTTCAATCCTATTAAGGTTCGATTTTAATGTGCAGTCGCAACAATGTTCCAGAGCTTCGGATTCTCCTTTCAATCCTATTAAGGTTCGATTTTAATGACTTGCTCTTTGTCTGATTCTCGGCTTTCTGAATACTTTCAATCCTATTAAGGTTCGATTTTAATTCAATAATTCCACAACAGATAATCGTGGACAGGATAATCTTTCAATCCTATTAAGGTTCGATTTTAATGGGTTATGGACTGCTGATATTGTAAGGGTATATCCTGCTTTCAATCCTATTAAGGTTCGATTTTAATTATAGTCACTGCCACCCAGCACTGATGAAGAAAATTGCTTTCAATCCTATTAAGGTTCGATTTTAATTGCAGTCGCAACAATGTTCCAGAGCTTCGGATTCTCCTTTCAATCCTATTAAGGTTCGATTTTAATTATTGAATAATTTGTTGAAGCAGAAAATGATGTTGTACTTTCAATCCTATTAAGGTTCGATTTTAATTAGTTAAAGATAAATTGATACAGGAAAATTAATATTACTTTCAATCCTATTAAGGTTCGATTTTAATCTACTATTGCAAAAAATATTACATCCGGTGTTAAAACTTTCAATCCTATTAAGGTTCGATTTTAATATCCAATGATTATTATAGATACTACTAATCAATTTACTTTCAATCCTATTAAGGTTCGATTTTAATAAGAGATCAAGAGGAAATATAAAGAGTCAAGGAAAACTTTCAATCCTATTAAGGTTCGATTTTAATATGTTTCATCTTATGATATCACACATAGCCATACTCTTTCAATCCTATTAAGGTTCGATTTTAATCTGTTATTTTCTCTCTCATTTTATCATCTTATTTTTGCTTTCAATCCTATTAAGGTTCGATTTTAATTCTCTCTCATCTCTGTTGTTTGTGTTTTGTTTTTCCACTTTCAATCCTATTAAGGTTCGATTTTAATCTGGATTTCATGAGTATAGACAGCTATATATTCAATATCTTTCAATCCTATTAAGGTTCGATTTTAATCAGAGATTATCGCCCTTGTGCTATGGATTATTGAGACTTTCAATCCTATTAAGGTTCGATTTTAATCCAATTTAGACCATACAACAAGAGATGTTGAATTTACTTTCAATCCTATTAAGGTTCGATTTTAATAAACTTCAGGAATCTCTGTTGCCAGGAAAGAGGCAGAACTTTCAATCCTATTAAGGTTCGATTTTAATATTATATCCAAAAGCAAATATAAAGGTGTATTATGCTTTCAATCCTATTAAGGTTCGATTTTAATGAATATTATTCGCTTGAGCTATTGAGAGCATATGGACTTTCAATCCTATTAAGGTTCGATTTTAATCTTCTTTTAAATCATCTTTTTCCTTTTTTAAATCATACTTTCAATCCTATTAAGGTTCGATTTTAATATTTATCATCCAAGTTTGGATGGCTTCTCCGTGTATGCTTTCAATCCTATTAAGGTTCGATTTTAATCCAAGAAAATAGCATACATAAACCCATACGATGTAATACTTTCAATCCTATTAAGGTTCGATTTTAATGATACGCCACCTGATATGTATTTTCCGACATTTCCAAACTTTCAATCCTATTAAGGTTCGATTTTAATATTTCTTAATTTCGTCATTAGGTAATACCAATTGACTCTTTCAATCCTATTAAGGTTCGATTTTAATTATTTAAAAATGTCCTGAAACTTGAAGATGCCATAGAACTTTCAATCCTATTAAGGTTCGATTTTAATCATATATAACCTGTCCTATGCATATTTGCATATCTAACTTTCAATCCTATTAAGGTTCGATTTTAATCCACGGTAAGGTTGTAATTTGAAATAGATGTGGCAAGCTTTCAATCCTATTAAGGTTCGATTTTAATCAGTGCTGTCATTATTCTCCGGCATTCTTGGATCCATCTTTCAATCCTATTAAGGTTCGATTTTAATCAGGAAGTCCAGAAGGATATTTTAACAGCTTATGAACCTTTCAATCCTATTAAGGTTCGATTTTAATCTGTATATTCCCATGCGTACCCGCAATGAGTACACCGCTTTCAATCCTATTAAGGTTCGATTTTAATTACAAGACCTTATAAGTATGTCCTGGAAAGGTACAACTTTCAATCCTATTAAGGTTCGATTTTAATCCATTGCCTGTCCTAAATCTGTAAAGGCTGTTATAAACTTTCAATCCTATTAAGGTTCGATTTTAATAGTAGTGAACCCCGAAAGCCCTAATTCCGTTATAATTCTTTCAATCCTATTAAGGTTCGATTTTAATCCCTATACGGAAGTTTCCCACCTTTCCCAACTACAACACTTTCAATCCTATTAAGGTTCGATTTTAATTTTAATAACAGTAAGGTCTCCGGGTGCTTCAAATTTCTTTCAATCCTATTAAGGTTCGATTTTAATTGTATAGTGGACAAAATGCAACTCATACAGTTACAATCTTTCAATCCTATTAAGGTTCGATTTTAATTATTCTTTCAGTGAAGTTTTTGAGCATTTAATTGAAGCTTTCAATCCTATTAAGGTTCGATTTTAATTAACGTGGAACCACCAAATTTAGTAGAAATAACTACTTTCAATCCTATTAAGGTTCGATTTTAATTGGATAAATACCAACTACGATGAGCCAGACCTGGACCTTTCAATCCTATTAAGGTTCGATTTTAATTCAGGTGCGAGTACTGCAGTGTTGTCGGATGTTGACTTTCAATCCTATTAAGGTTCGATTTTAATCCATATAATGGCATATCGGGCAATTCGTGTAAAACTCTTTCAATCCTATTAAGGTTCGATTTTAATTATAATTTATCATGGTCTTTTTTGATAAATTTCTTCTTTCAATCCTATTAAGGTTCGATTTTAATCGCAATAAGCCGACCGGAAAGCCGCATTTCACGAAGCTTTCAATCCTATTAAGGTTCGATTTTAATAAGTAATAATATTAATATTGTCTTAAAGTCTTAAAAACTTTCAATCCTATTAAGGTTCGATTTTAATGAGTAATTACTCTACTCTGTGGGTACATTTGCAATCTGCTTTCAATCCTATTAAGGTTCGATTTTAATTAATAATTCTTTTTAAAAAGGACTATAACGGAAAAATGCTTTCAATCCTATTAAGGTTCGATTTTAATGATATAATGAAACCGACAACAGCCGAAAGCGTAGAGGCTTTCAATCCTATTAAGGTTCGATTTTAATTCATCACAGACCCTTGTAATCTCTGAGATAAACTCCTTTCAATCCTATTAAGGTTCGATTTTAATTGATGATTGCAGGGGCGACAACCCCCTGGGTAATAACCTTTCAATCCTATTAAGGTTCGATTTTAATTTTGAAGTCCTCGGATACAGTCGGTGTTCCATACCAGTACTTTCAATCCTATTAAGGTTCGATTTTAATACAGCAGAAATATCAGGCGGTACAGGCCCATATAACTTTCAATCCTATTAAGGTTCGATTTTAATCAGATGTCTTCAATGCAACAATTTCAGGAGGAACCTTTCAATCCTATTAAGGTTCGATTTTAATCAGATAACCAGTGGTTCAGCATCGGCAATTGATTGTTCTTTCAATCCTATTAAGGTTCGATTTTAATTAGAAGTACAGAAGCGGCATGTAAATCAGCAATGACTTTCAATCCTATTAAGGTTCGATTTTAATCAAATGGCCAGAACATCCAGGGAATGGATATAAAACTTTCAATCCTATTAAGGTTCGATTTTAATGATAATTTCACCTCAAAGGTGGTTGGCCCTGAAGTAGAACTTTCAATCCTATTAAGGTTCGATTTTAATGCAATATAAAAATCTGCTATGATATCAGTTTTCTCCCTACTTTCAATCCTATTAAGGTTCGATTTTAATCCGTTCCTAATATCCTTAATTTTACAATGTTTATAAGTATTTCTTTTTATCAAAAATGTAGAAATCGGATATTTGACATAAGGTATATAAAGGATTGACACAAATTAGATTATATTAGAAAATTCGTAGGATACTCCGAGCTTAATTCTCCTTACAAGTTTTTCGTCTCTCAAAATAAAAAACTGAATAGAGTCCTCAGACTCTATAATTTTATCTTTTAATTTATCCCTTAATATTCTAAGATTTGCCCATCCTATTTCGCCCAGAAATACAGAATTTTGAACACGTATTAAATAGAGAGCGCATATTTTTCTAATTGAATTTACCCGTTTTTCATTGATATCATATGTTAAAACAATCCACATTTAATCCCTCATAATGTATGGCTTATAAGTTTTATTTTCCATAATGTGCTTTTCAATTTTGTATAGTTCAATGCGGATTAAAAACCTATAAGAAACTTTCCTTCTTAAACTCGCCGAATACACCGTTTCCCTTAATTTATTTTCAAATTCTTCCAGGACCTTCTTTTTTCCATATTCATTTAAAAATATCCCATTATCATCGATAAAATCTGTTTTTTTCATTATTTTGAGGTTAATTAATTTTAAAATAACCCGGTCACAGAGTACTGGTCTGAATATTTCCGCAACATCCAGTGAAAGGCTACTTCTACGTTCTCCTGGCTCATGAAGGAAGCTTATCTCCGGAGATAAATGGGTACTAAATATTTGCGCCCCTACGATACCATAGAGAACAGAGTATAGATAACTCATCATAGAATTAATATAGTTCCTTGGCGGTTGCCTTGTTCTTGAATCTATTTTAAAATCATCCGGAAGTTTTGTATCGAGTAGTTCCAGATACTTTATGTGTATATTTCCCTCAACTCCCATCAATTCCTGAATAGTGCGAGAATTTTCTATTTCCTGTAATGGTAATTTTATCTGGCCTATTTTGAGTCTTTGAAGTAACCTTTTCATATTTTTTCCTGCTCCTAAAACGAATTTTTTTGCTAATTCTATTCTTAGTTCCGGATTGTTATAAAACTCAGCCTGGTGTGACAGGACAAAACCGCTTTGAAGAAAATTTTCAGGATATATACTTGATATATACCAACCATGCTGGGAATATAAGAATACCGGGATTTTTTTGTCCGATAATAATTTAAGTACGGGGGTAGTAAAGCTAATATTGCCAAATATTAAGATTTCATCTATAGTCTCTATTGGAATGTCTATATTTTGATTTTTGTTGGAGAATCTTACAGAATCGCCCAATTTAAACAATGATCCGGAATTTATTAAATAATATGTATCACCCATTTATATTACCCCCAGCAGAAAGAACTATAGCTACACCCGTGATTGCAATAATAATTCCTAATCGGGTCTGGAATTATTTCATTGCGTAGTTTTTCTAATTCTGTGTACACTGTATTTAGTTCGTTTATTGCATCCTCATCTAATTTTATTATCTTAATGTCTTTTGAACCAAGTGTGTGGATTTCGCCGTTTTCTACGGTATATCCTTTTGTTCTTAAAATGTTCATATAATGCAAAACCTGAAAAATGTCTCCTGGCAAAACTTTCTTTCCTCTTTTAAACTCGTGAACTATATAATTGTCATTAGGAGTAATTTCCAGATTATCTAGAACATTTCTACCGAGTTTTATATTTGTGAATCCGTACCTACGTTTTTTCTTGCTTAAGTAGTCGCCGTGTGCTACAAACTGATTTTTATCAATAATATAAAAATTTTTTAATGACATCCACGCCCTTCGCCTGCAGATAAAATAATAATTTATGTCCGTGCCTTTTATATTAAGTATGTCAACATTCAATCTTCCACCTCCATTGATAATCTCTCATAATCTGCTGTAGCCATAATAATATCTTTCAATGATTCTATAAACGATTGATATTCCGCTATATCAGAAGTGGTATCTCCGATGCACTGGCGCATTTTATCTATAATATATCCTCTAGCTTTATATGGTGAAACATCCCGGAATGGAACAGACTGGGAATAAAACGGAAGACCTGATACAGATACATTAAAATCATAATCAGGTCTATCATTAAATCCCTTCACCAGTATAACACCATTATTTTCATTTATGATAATTTTATTTTTTCTGGCCCATATATAGTCATATTGAAATTTTACTTTTTCCTCAATATCAAATCCCTCGACTTTTCTAGTATCAGGAATAAAACTTGTAATGGATGTGTAGTACTGTTCCCACCATGAAATAATTTTCTTTATTTCAGGGACTTCCCTTATGGCATTATAATACAATTTCGTATCACTTTGCATTTTTTTAATAAACTCAAGAGTGTTTCTCGTTCTATAATATTGGGAAAAGAATCCAGCACCATCCCTATCTTTATTTATATTGTCGTTTATAACTATTTGAAGCTTATAGGAAAAATATTGAGAAATAAGAGAAGCATATACCCCTATGTACCTTGCTGAATACTTTAAATTTTTTGGTGGAAGCTTCTTAGCTGCGAAATCAAATAAATCATCAATAGTATTTATTTTACCTATATCGTTAACGTTACCTATAGGATTTTTAAAAATAATATACAGATTGCTGCTATCAGTGGAATTTCTTCCTATCCTGCCCACTCTTTGAATAAAATTTTTGATGTCAATGCCAGGTTCTATCACATAATTATTAAAATACCGTGGCGGATTAACTCCCTGTTCTATTATGTTTGAACCTATAATTATCCTCAATTTCCTGTTTTTGAATATTTCTTTGTATAAAAGATACCCCGAATCGTGATAAGCACTTATCATACCTATTTCGTCTTTATTTATTGAAGAAGCGGCCAAAACATTGTATATACTCTGGATGTTTCTAATTGAATCAGCTATTATGAACCAGTAGCCATTTTTTAGTAACCCGATCCTGTCCTTAATAAAATCTGTGATATTATAAATTGCTGGAATAGTTACATTCAATTGGCCCTGTAAAATACTATTGTCAGGAGATTTCTTATATTCACGCTCCGCGCTTATTTCCAGCACATTTTTTTCATCAAACAGCAATCCTACCAAATTTTTAAAATAGTTCGGAATAGTGGCACTTGAGAACATAATTTTTATATTATTATTAATAAGCTTTAAAATTGCTAGAATTATATTGATCTGATCCCTTGAATAAACGTGAACCTCATCTACAATAATTAACCGCAAGCCATCCTTTAGTAAATCTGTCAATGAATCGTTGAGTTTGTAATATTTGTACTTATTTAATATTAGGTAATAAAAAAATTCTGGATTAGAAATGCATATTTTGCTTCCCGATAGGAGTTCTTCAATCACCTTGTCTTTGGTTATATCCTGAAAACCTTCTTTTTTATGTTTATCTAGTAGCTGGTTTACTGATTTTGCATTTAATAATGAAACTCCTATCGGCACATTATTAAAATCCTGATATACGTCTTCAGATAGAAGATTATTAGGCAGCAGGATCATAATAAACCCATCCACCACCATATTTTTAAAACCGAATGTTTTACCAGAACCGGTGGGAGCAGATAATAACGCTACCCTCTTTTTATTTGAATAATCAGCGAATTCTTTCATTCTTTCCTGAAATGGATGTAAAGTACCACTGGATGATAAATATGATTCATTGATAGAGAAAATTATGTCAATGGTAGACATCTAAAATTTCCTCCATTGAATAATAACCCATAAGAAAATACTGTAAAATTAAATGCGATACATATTCATTTTTATTTATTTTTAACGTCTTGCCAAGAATATTTTGTATTGTATATGCATTTATAACACCCTTAAAGTTTTTATCGCATTTATCTACTTTCAATATACCAGTTTTGTTGTTTCCAACTCTAATAAGTTCAGGCAATTTGGAGGAATCGAAATGTTTCTCATCATATACCAGGAAAGAATAAAATATATTTCCGGGTTTTAATGGCTGGACGAAAAAGAAATTTTTGTACATCAATTGACCTGTCTTAAAGTTTGGGTGTACATTGGAACCATTGTAATCCGCCCCCTGCATGGTATTCCTTATCATATTTTTCATATATATGGTATTATCTCCCGTCCCAAATGCCAGTTTCGCAGGTACTCCTACAGTTAACCAGAATTGGAAATCCAGCAACTCTTCATATGTGGGTTTGCTCTTCCCTGGTTCAGGAAGTTTAAAGAGTCCCATTTGCCTTAAAAATGCATATTTTAATGCAATATCACCAATAAAGTTGGAACTACGCATACCACCGGCTGCGGCGGAATAGAAATATTGAATTGGCGATAATGCAGTCATTTTAAGTGGCAATATTTTCATTTAATCACTTCCAGAATTCCTGCCAGTCATTTTCCATTTTGACATTAAGTGTCTCACAAAGAGCAATAAGAGATTCACTGCTGGATTTTATATCCCACGTATCCTTCAAAAAGGAAGTGAGTTCATCTCCTGCTAATATATTATCTTCACCGTAGGATTCTTTCATAGATTGCAATACATCATTTTCTGGATTATATTCAGAAGTCTCCCAATCCTTCGATAAAATTGAATAGGAAGAAATTGGCTTTTCTCCCTTCGAAAATCCAATTGAGATAATATGATTTGCCACGTTATCACCAAGAATTGCGGTTCGAGCACCGTATCGTGTAGTTCCAAGTATTGCGATTAGTTGTAATTGCAATAGTTCCAATGAACAATTTTCCAGGGAAATAAATCTGATAAATTTCACCCCTGGTTTTATATACGGTATACTATATATTGCGTTAGATTCAGTTTTTCCATTTGAATTATGTAGTATGGTTCCATCTTCTGATAATGTATTGTGGGTAAGTCTGGTAGAGATTTCTCCACTTGGTTCAAAGCTGTAAGCCCAATCGTAGAAACTTCTGGATGCTATTGAACCCATATTGTCCCCTGAACCTATTGATGAATCGCCAAATAACAAACTGGTAGGATTTTTTAATGGAGCCTTTGACTTATTCATATTTCTTGAGTACTCTGGCGGGATTATTCCATTAACCTTCCTTAATTCAGAAAGCAAATAGCTCCTTTCCGCAGCTCTCCATTTCTGGGCAGGTACTAGACATCTTTCATCACCGTATATATTTTCACTGGTAAGCTCCGTTGCCTCATTGTTTCTGGATATCAAAAATCCGGTAGTTTCAGAAACTATACCTATTTTAATATATATTCCATGGTTCTTTTTAAGATCCAAATTTTCTGTTTTAACAAGCAATCCTTTTTTTATTATTTCGTTCATTTTTCCATCCATTTTTCCATTCATTTTAATCACTCTTATTTCGTTTCATATCTGAGGCAAGTTCATACTCGATCTCAAAAGCATCTACAAGATAGCTTCTGGTAATACCAGCAGGGATTTTCCCCTTAAATTCCTCATTTATAAGAGAAAATAGCAGATCCGTAAACTGTAATATATTTTCACTGTGAGGTTTTAGATCAAGATCTGGTCTATCCCGTTTCAATAATCTTTCCAGGTTTTTAGACATATAACCGGAAACAAAATCTTTCAAGTCTGAGAGCTCATTAATTTTTGTTTCCGCTTTCATTTTCTCCATAACTTCCAGGCTATCTCTTACCATCCATCCTCTTTCGCTGCCACTGCTTTTACGAGGTAATCTACGCAATTCGGCTGCTGTTTCACCTAATTTTTCTATTTTTTCCATTTTATCACCTTTGTTTCCATAAACCAATTTTCTCATCAAGTCTATCTTATCTTTTCCAGATAATATATTATGATACCCATTAAAAAATTGGCCATGAACATAATAAGAAAGCGAGAAATTGTCCCTCAAATAATCCTTTATTATCACAGAGGCATTGTCATAATCAAATTTATTATTCTTTCTAGCTGCATTCAAAAAGAAATATATCTCCTTTTTAATCAGAGAAATATTATTACATCTAATTTTATTCCATCTCATACCATTCAATAGTGAACTTTCCAGTTCTACAAGTATAGTCTCATTCCAGGAGTTATAAAATATGTTGTTAGAAAAAGATAATAATGCATGCAACTTGGACCTCAATGCTATCTCAATAACATTTACGAGATATCTTAAAATATCACTATCTTTTTTAGGGTCGTTGAGATATATATAGTAGGTAGAATCAAAAAGAAAATTATCCAGTTTGGCATTCGCATCATCAAGCGTAAGTACAATGTTATTTACCTTTAAGTCTGATTCCACATTCGAAGATAACTTCAAGAACTTATCCATATTCATAAATGGTATAGCACCTGGAAATGACAGAAATAATATAGCCGATGAATATTTTGCCCCAACTTTAGGTGCCAGTACATGCCTGAGGGAAAATTCATATATTGTGTATGGATCGATTTTTCCATTTGATATCCCGGACGTTGGTAGTCTGTTATTAAACGAGTTTGTTCCTAATCCAAATAAATTTTCAATATGCGCGGCAGTCTTTGCCGGATAGCCGCTAATCATGGACATGGATATTTTATCTGGCACTGCAGGTAGGTTAATATTGTTTACATTGAGGATTATATTAATTATTTCCGATACTATTTCTTCGTTATTTTCACTTTTTGAACCTGCATTTATATCTGTTAAAATATCACTTTCAATATTGTCCCAGTTTATTTTATTATTTTCTTTACCGGCTAGTAGCAGTGGGATCAAAAATGCAGATTTAGATTTATTATTTTTCGGGAGAAAATTTTCCAGTATAGAAATATTGTCATCCAGAATATCATCCAGTTTGTTCCTTATCATGTATGCCTGTTCAGATTTAAGTGTTGTTTTGAGCTGGACATACCTGATATAAAATGCATGCAGGCGCTCCTGTATTTTACCGGATTCTTCCATATCTATCGAATTACTGTCATAGTATGTTTCAGCTTCAACGTATTCCCTCACACTTCTGGGAGTGCGCTTCTTGTTCTCCGGCATATCTTTGTGAAAATTTATTGAAAAAGACTCAAGATTAGCTATGTGGTCAGAGTATATTTCAGCGTTATGCCGCATTTCATCCCGTAATGGAATATTTTCGAGATGCAGTACCTGTTTAAATTTTGTGCCGTCGGCTACGAATTTTAAAAGTATTTCTTTATTAATTGAACCTATGTTGGAGCTGGATATATCTATTTTCCTATCTGTTAATGTTATTCCGTTTTCCAGGTGAGCCTTGATGCCAATTTCCCTTGTTAGTTCATTAGCTAGAATTTTAACATCCAACGAAATTGCAGTATCTCTCACATAGTATATCGAATTCAAAGTGCTCCATAAATAAAACCCGTTATTTTTTTCTATATTTTGTATTATTATTTTCTTCAAAAACGATGAAGTGGTTATAAATGTTGTATTTGTAATGTTGATTTTCTGAATTCTAGATTTTGGAATACATGGCGCATTGTTAAAATATATATCTTTTATATTATCGTTATTATCGGAAAATATGCTTGATAGAGTATCCGCCAATCTAGAAAAACTGCTCTCAAATTGAAGATTATGTTCCAGACTCACGTCAATAGAATTAGAAATATACTGTGTTCCTTTCTCAGTTGCGAACGCTATGAAATAAACATCATCTTTTGATAATTCCAATTCTGCCATTATAGAAGAGAACTTTTCCAATTGTGTATCAAGTTCTGATTTGTCTCGCATATATTTGTTTTCCTCATAATTAGATAACTTATTAAAATCATGGAAGAGATATCCAAAAATTGATCGTTTTAGCTTCTTGGTAATATTTTCTATCTCCTCTTCGGGATTTTTATTTAAGTATTTGTAGTCAAATACTTTGAGAGCCATTGCTGTACCGGAAAATATATGAATTAAATAGAACATATCGCTTTTATTGGCATAGGAGTCCTTTTCGTTCCCACCTTTTGCACATTTCATAAAATCAGGATCCATCCACAAAGGCGAAAATATTGAATTTGTAGCCCACTCCATAGCTTCAGTAAATAAACGATTCTGAAAATTGATTATATTCTCTACATTAATATTATTAGATTTCATTTTACAACCTCCCAGCAACCGAGCCCAAGTGATGTTTTTGAACCTAAACCTTTGTAATACAATAATTTTAGGATGTCTGGTTGAGCTGTAATTGTGCCCGATAAATTAAACCCGGTAGAAATACTTTCCTTTTTTCCATTACTGGATATTCTAATACTTTTCTTTCGGGGGGTTAAATCTGAGAAATTTACACTTGAGCTATTTATACCAAAAAATTTACTTAACTGATTTTCAATTACCAATTTTAGATTTGGAGCTACGTTTTGTTCATCGTTTACATAAATTTTTTTTCTAATATAATCTCTCACTAGAATCGGAGACAATGATTTAAATTTTAATTCGTCTGCATCCCCATTATAGGGCTTAATATCCTCTATACGAGATACTTCAAATACTGTGTCTTTTATTCTTATTTTATTGTCCTGCAGAATTCCTAGACGCAGGTAATCTATTAGTTTTTCATTTAATGTTCTGAATATTATATACCCTTTGTCGATATTAAGACCGTTATCAGCAAATAATTCTGATCTGGGAATAAATGGAGAAATTATATTACTAAATGTATATATTCCAATCTGTGAACTCCTATGCAGTGGAATGATATCTTCCTGAAAATTAAGGAGTTTTTTATATATAGAGATACCAATAAAATAATTATACTCGAATGGAATAATTTTACCATCTACCCGTTTAATATACAATTTTGTACTCTTCATAATAAAGTTAATATCCATTAATATATTAATCTTTGTATGCAACAAGACGAAAGAATTTCTTCGCTTAATCGTGAGATAAATTTAATAACATTTATTGGGTACCGGGAATATCTCGTACTCAATTTTATTAGAGACAACATTAAAGTAAACCCTTCAATCATATATATATTTTCATCCAAACTTCCAGTTTTACCCAGTGAACAGTCAAATGCACAGAATGAAATTATTCTGAAAAAATTAAAAGAATATGTGAAAATGAATGGTAAAGACGTACAAATTAAAGAAAATAGAACGGACAATTTATGGGATATTAAATATTATTATAGAACTCTCAAGCGTTTGCCTGCCGAATCTAATTACATAATCAATATCAGTTCCGGCCCTGGAGTGTATTCTGCCGCTGCAATGTTATGGGCTCTTGAATCTGATAACCAGATCTCTTATAGCGTAGAATCATGGCATAACAAAACCTTGCAATCAGCTATCTTTAGGAATTTAAATATGCAATCATTTTCATTTTTCAATTTTAAAACAGATAACATGGATAGATTAATTATCACAGCATTAGAACTTGGTCATAACACAACAATTGACATTAAAGAGTATTTATCGAAACAAAAAGGATATAAAACAACATTGAGAAATATCCAAGTTCATATACGTGAACTCTGTAATTCAGGTGTTCTTATAACAGATGGAAATAAACCGTCTACTATTTCTTTTTCAAATGAGTTTTCCAAATTGGGATATTCGTCTTCCGATTTCCGAAAATAATGTATTAAATATTAATTATAAAACCATACTTTTTAACTAATATATGCGAAATAATGAAAAACATTAAGATATTAAGTTTGTCAATAATGCATAGGATTCAGTTAACCCAACTCACATAATTTATAGCTTTTCTACATAATAATATGACTGCGGTGGCCTGTTTTTTAATTTTTTATCCTTTAATTTTTTTGCCATGCTAATTTCTATAGCATATCCGGTACTACAATTTTCAAAATATTTGAAAAAGCTTTCTTCAGATATACCTGCATATTCTTTATATTCAGACCATAGCGTTTCTGGAGAATCTTCTATAATTTTACCTATTTTAAAAGACACTGTAATTCTCTGAACAGGGCTGGTAGAATAAATGTATGCGTGTTTAACATTTTTCTTGAATATCTTCCTTCTGAATTCATATTTTTTCTCTCCGATCAGTATTTTGTTAACATATTCCGGTTTAATTGAAAGTAAAACTTTCATCTATATCACCTATTTTTTTAATTTTTTCATATTTGACATCATCAATTTGAAGTATTGATTGTGGGGGCCCATTTAAAATGTTTTCCTTAAATAATCTTTCATATTTTACAGGATGTTTCAACTTAAAAATATGGTTAAACTTTATAATTAACCTTTTACCACTATCATCTTTTAATTCCTGTTCAGTGTAAACACTACGCTTGCCTATAATAGTGGAAATTTTTTGTGTGTCATTTTCACTGCGAATGATTTTTGCGATACCAAGATCAAAGATGGACGATTTTTTATGTGAAATATAAAATAAAAGAATATCTCCCGCATTTATTGATGAAATATTGGAATGACTAATGTATGCTTTTTCTATAGAATTTATAGAACTTAATGGATAACCCTGCAATATTTCCATCGGTGATTGGAATAATCTTTTGTAAAACGTCCATTTAATTGGTATTATAAATTTATTAACCTTCGGTCCATCATAAAATGATGGAAAATACTTCATATTAAACTTCACAAAATCAGTAATCTGGTTATTGTTTGCTCTCTCCGGCCTCAATGATTTGATAAATATGTGTTCACCCCCATCATTTAAACCGGCACCTGTAAATCCATATTCTTTAATTAAGTACACTAAAGAATCGTTTTCATCTACAAAATGCGTAAGGTACATACAGTTAACATTCTCTTTTATGCATTCTTCGACAGCAATTCTAATCAAAGCTTCTCCGAATTTATAACCATTCATAGTAACTATAAATGTTGAAATCTTTAATCGTCTCCTTTTCGGAATATTATTCTTTTGCAGTTTTATTTCCTCGTTCTCTAATTTATATATCATTAAAGCGGCAATATTATGATTGGCATCATAAAATACAGAACATGGTCTCTTTTCCATTTGCCTCCTCATGAACCATTCAGTAAATTCAGGATAATTAGCTTTTAATGTATCAAATATTCTATCATTTATATCTAAATCAGCCACACTTGGTGACTTTAAACTAAAATTGTTATCACTATCCAGTTGTGGCAATAAATAATTATAAGCTTCCAGCAAAGTCAAAATATTATCTTTTAGTTCTGTATTTGTAAAATTGAATACCATATCTTGATTATTGCTTATTATATAGTTTACGCTGTGTTCTTTGAAAAGTGTTATTAATTGGCTATATTCTCCACCATTTTCTGACCTTATAATATTATAATTTTCATCCAGTGAATTGCCATTTATGTCCAGTAATTCAAAGTCCAATTTTTTGAGCGAATTGAATAATTTTGTATATTCTCTATCTGTTAAACTTTCACAGTCAATAATTACCTTCATCCTGGTGCCTCACAAAAATTAAAAACAATTGGGCATAGTGTGAAAATCACAGAGTGTCTGTTTGACATAATAAATATATTAATCAACAATATTTAATTCTATTGCTGTATTAATCCTAGATTTAGGGAATTCTATCCTATATTTGTATTTATTGGGATTATAAACTTTTAATTATTATCCGTCCTAATATAGCAACATGCGATTTTTATAGAAACATAATGTTCCAGGAAGAATGAAAAAAATGTCCGCTTTCTTTATTTATTAATAACAGATATATTAGTTGGAGGTGAAAAAATGGGTGATAAGAAATCTAATGACCAGAGGTCAAATGTCTATAACCCAACAAGTTCAGACAATAAGGCCGCAGGCGACAATAAGTCAAATCAGATGAACCCTAACAACTCTGCTTACCGCAAATCAAGAGGGAAATAGGCATACAGAGCATTGGTAAAATTTATAATATTTTTTCATTTTTATATTGGTATAATATATTGAATTTAATTATCAATACCGCCTAAATAATAAGGGAGCATAAAGGAAAAATGTTGTTAATCAACAAAAAATGAATCATTTAACCAGATAGGGTTAAAATATAAATAGTATATAAATAAAATGAGTTAAAATTAGAATTAAGAATGCATAAAATAGAAATACATAAGAATAGTTAATATAAATTTGTATATACATGGTGATATGATGGAAAAACTTACAGAATATGATGAAATTACAACAGAATGTTATGTAAAAAATAGGAAAAATGGTATATTTAAATTGAGGGCGTTTTGTATGGAAAATTCGCGTCCCGTCGTAATATCCGTTCCTGAACACTATAATTTTGTAATGGAGGTTAATAATGAATAACGAATCGAAAAGAGAGGAGCCCAGGGATATTATTACTTTCGGGATTAATAGGACAGCTATTCTGTATAACAAGGAACTGCTCAGTGATCCCATAAAATACGATTTCCAGTATCAATCGGACCATTTACTTTTCCAGAGAAGAAGAAAATACTAAAATTTGTATAGAATATCCACATTATTAAGACTGAAGATCAATATAAAAATTTAGTAAAAAAAGAACTTAATATTGGAAATAATTTGAAGGTGGGTTAGCATAACTATTATATTACACATAATTACTGAAAGTATAGTCGGATTACTTGGTATTGTAACAGGTATTGTAACGGCAGTGATGTCAGTTCATCTACAGAATAAGAGCAAGCATAAATTTGATCATCATTTAAAACATAAGCAAAATTTTGAAGTGTTAATAGATGCAATAAGAGAAGCATCTTTAAATGTTTATCCTTATATAAAAATAGGAAGTAAAGAAGAACCATTTGAATCATTTACAAGTCGAAATTACAGTGTGAATTGGAAATTTTGGGAAACTTACTCTATTTTCAGTTACACATCTGTAATAAATAAAGATGGAAAAGAATATGAAATTATTAGAGTAGACAAACTACTATATAATGATATTAAGAATCACTGGCCAGAATTTTATGAGAACTTAAATAAGTGGAATGAAAAAATCAAAGTTGTAGGAGTGGAATCAACCGAAATAACTAACGCAATCATTGAAAATATATACAAACAACTTGACGAATCGAATATAAAGGCCATAAACTCACCTACAGAATATATAGACAAAAATCAAAAATCTTTACAACGTCATGCATTAGCTGTTTACAATTTTGTAATGAACACCAACATAAATGAATGGCCCAACCTTTACTCAAATATTGGGAGTTCGGAAATAACAGAACCGGTAAAAAAAATTGCGGAGAATGTAAAGCGGGAAAAGAGTGCTGAGTTAAAAAAATTTTATGGTAATGTTAAACCGTTTTTAGATACAGCTGAGGGCCTTATAAACGACTTAAAAAAATTAATCTATGACGAAAGCATTAAAAATAATTGTGAGTATATCAAATAGTTGTATAAAATTCTTGGACAGTGTACATTATTTTCTGTAAATGTAATTTAAATACATTATTATTATCACCTCCTAAGCTAGTTCTGTAGACTATTATCTCTTATTTTTCCTTATTATATATTTTATTCTTTCTCATTTAACTTAATTTCAGGCTGATATTCTGTTATTATATTTTTTGAGGGTATATATTTATAATGTTTACTGGACAATCTAAATTTTATCTTATACTTTTCAAACTTTCTCCGATAGAATAAAACTACATAGACCCAGAGAAAGGTAATCATCCAAATTCCAAAATAGGCGATAAAAAAATATTCCAAAAAATTGTTCCCTTGAGCCAGAAGATAAGAAATAGGTGCGGATAGTACAGCTCCTGTCACTAATGCCATAACTGTTCTTTTCCTTGTGGCGTCATTCATAAAATATATAGCGTTGGATTTTATTTAAATATTCTTATACTTACAGACTTCCAACATGTCTTACCAGTTAATTTTCTAGGAAATCGTTGTAGTTTTAAATATCAATAAAGTTAAATTTTTCCCTTACGTACCATGGGCAATATTTTATCACTATTGATAAACCAGTCTAAAAATACAAATATTTATATATAAATAGATTAAATTCTCATGGCAAAAGACGATTCAACCATTAATAATGAGCTGTTAGCAAGGCGTGATCGAATACCGTGAAATGCATGAAGCAGTATAATAAAGGAGACAATTCTAAATCATGATTCGCAGCTGATAGGGAAATACCATGAAGGAACATAGTAAAGGCGCGTACTGACAGGATTTATAATGCTGTGTTCTGCACCAGCGCATGGTGCAATTTTTTAATATGGGTCGATTCTAGAAGAGTTTCCTCCACCCCGTAATAAGAGAATATTTATAAACTATAGTATACTATAACTAACATATAGGGGATATGCAATGGAAGATGAAATAACTACTATACAATTAAAGAAGTCTGTGGTGAATGCTCTTAAAGAAATCAAGAAGTACCCGCGCGAGACATACAATGAAATCATTCTAGACCTAATAAACGATGCCAGAGAGACTCACGAACTTAATACATTTGTCCAGAAAGCCCAGGAATCAAAGATGAAAGAGCTATGGGAAGAAGGAGATTACAGCGGTTGGGAACATGCCTGAATCGGGAGATGTAATACTCACAAGGGTAAAATTTGCAGATGGTTCTGGCTCTAAAATCAGGCCGGCTCTTGTTCTATTCGAAGAATTTGGCAATGTAGTTATTGCGGGTATTACTACAAACTTACGAATGAAAGGAATCTATCTCTCTACCAGTGAAGGTGTTCCTCAAGATAGTGTAATAAAATTGAACTATATTTTTACCATAACAAATGATGCCATCCTTAAAACTGTGTTTCATCTTAGCAAAGAGAAAAGGCAGCTAGTTTTGAAGGGGCTAAGGGAGAAATTGGATACGTTGGATTTGTAGGCTAGACTAATTTGTAATATCTTCGTTGACTTATAAAATTTACCAACTATAATTAAGTGCATTACCTATTGTACAAATACCATCAGGAGATATAGTGTTCAGGCGCAAGAGCTAAAATTGTAACATATTTCAAAAATAATTCTATGGAACTGGGAAGGATATATTTGAACGTTATCAGATTTCGCCAGGCATAGCGAAAAGGGCAATGTCAATTCCTTTAAGGATATATTTCTAACTATTGATAGTTCTACATTAAAAACAAATGATTTAATGTATCAATTCCTTTAAGGATATATTTCTAACGATACCCTAATGGGTGTATTGGACGGTTCGCAGATGTATCAATTCCTTTAAGGATATATTTCTAACTTTTGTAAATCATACAAATATACCGGATATAACAACGTATCAATTCCTTTAAGGATATATTTCTAACAAAATATAAGAAGAAACTTCAACCCTACTAATAAAGTATCAATTCCTTTAAGGATATATTTCTAACTCTTTGGTAATTTCCAGTTCAGTGTTGCCGGTTATTTGTATCAATTCCTTTAAGGATATATTTCTAACTGGTGTTTGAAGAATATATTTCTAACTGGTGTTTGAAGAATATATATGGATAGGGAACATTGGTATCAATTCCTTTAAGGATATATTTCTAACTAACGCAGGAGTTTACGGGCTTACTGTGGATGTATTGTATCAATTCCTTTAAGGATATATTTCTAACCAGGTTCAATATCGCAAGCAAGCAATCCCGATATAGCGTATCAATTCCTTTAAGGATATATTTCTAACACATAAAGAGTTAATAAAAGAATATTGTATAAAAGAGTATCAATTCCTTTAAGGATATATTTCTAACTATGTCGGCACTTCTGTTCTTAGTATCAATATTAATGTATCAATTCCTTTAAGGATATATTTCTAACCTATATTTTCGCATGTATTCCCGTTTTTTCATTTTAGTATCAATTCCTTTAAGGATATATTTCTAACTGAAGCAAGAAAATGAAAATCTGTTTGGGAAATCAAGTATCAATTCCTTTAAGGATATATTTCTAACAACATGATTTAACATGCCTTAAAACTCAAAATAAGGTATCAATTCCTTTAAGGATATATTTCTAACAATATGGCTTTCTCCCTTGGTCCTTGCCTGGAAGCGTATCAATTCCTTTAAGGATATATTTCTAACAATTATACAGAACGGGACAACAAACGGGGGTACTTCGTATCAATTCCTTTAAGGATATATTTCTAACCGTTTAGCGGATTGGCGGAAAATCGCTAAGTGGTGGGTATCAATTCCTTTAAGGATATATTTCTAACCTTTTCACTTTCTTAATTGGGGGATTTTCCGGGTATGTATCAATTCCTTTAAGGATATATTTCTAACCCATTGCGAGGCTTAGAATAGGGTTATTAGGCATTGTGTATCAATTCCTTTAAGGATATATTTCTAACAACCGGGAGGTGCGATCGATTTGCCAATATCCATAAGTATCAATTCCTTTAAGGATATATTTCTAACTCCCTGTTCCACCACCGGGAAGGGTAGGATTAATTGTGTATCAATTCCTTTAAGGATATATTTCTAACTTGATAGAATTCCCCGTGAGAAACTCATAAGCTCCTAGTATCAATTCCTTTAAGGATATATTTCTAACAAAGCTGAAGGAGGGATTGCCTCTTCGGTGTACGGGTATCAATTCCTTTAAGGATATATTTCTAACTATAAGCGCTAAATCATCATCGCATAAATGGTATTTTGTATCAATTCCTTTAAGGATATATTTCTAACCATACCTTTAACTTGCATTGCGTCTAAAACACTTTTGTATCAATTCCTTTAAGGATATATTTCTAACCTACCAGTGCCACCGGTAAGAGATGATTTGAATGTAAGTATCAATTCCTTTAAGGATATATTTCTAACAAAATGATGAGAAGTAATATATCAAATGGAAATGTAAGTATCAATTCCTTTAAGGATATATTTCTAACAATACGATCGCAAATTACCAGGGCGATATAATCCCGTATCAATTCCTTTAAGGATATATTTCTAACCTGGTTGAAAGATAATGGTGCATCCTTTTTCTACATAGGTATCAATTCCTTTAAGGATATATTTCTAACTGAGTTATTGCCTGGGATGCATCCTCCCGAATCATTCGTATCAATTCCTTTAAGGATATATTTCTAACTCGATTGGCACATAAACAACCCTTTCTTTCTGGCCTTGTATCAATTCCTTTAAGGATATATTTCTAACAAGAGAATTTAGAAGTTATATTTAAGTATATTTTTATTTAAAATATAGATTTTAAATAGCGTTAAATACAATAAAAAATTCATTTAAATACTAACAATATATAATCTCACATGATGTTATTTTAATCCCTTTTCTAAATATGTATCTATATTGGCATCAATATAGATTAAACATTCTAAATTAGTCTCATCCAAATTATCACTATAATGTTATAATAAGTTTATTTATAGATGTTTCGTTATTAAATTAAGTTGACCGTAAGTTCCCACCTCTTAACGCATGAGACACCCAAATAGTATTTACTTCATTTTTTCTATCGTATAATTCACCTTCATTCAATTCCCTTCCAAATATAAATTGCATCGTTACCGATACTGTATCGGTACCGATAATTTAAATTTTTTACAAATAATGTTTGGTTTTTCTAATTGGTGAACAGCATCTTTTTATTATAATTTTAGAGGACGCATACAGGAAATATCTATCAGACGGTACAGTCTAGAAAAGAAGAAAACCAAATTTAATGTTTGAGTATATTATTTAAGTGATCTGGCCAGTTTGTTTTCAGGATCTAACTCCAGTAACCTATTAACATATAAATCAACATCCTCTTTATTATTAATTTTCTGACAACTTTTAATTACTATTTCTAAACAGTTGATAAGATCTGCGGTGCCACAGTTTCCACGTTCACATCGTTCCGGGATTTCATCCAAATCGTATGTCAACAATTCACCCATAACTTCTGATGCTTCTTTGTATTTCCCTAAATTGTAATAAAGGTTACAAATTCTTATCACAGGATCAAGCCTCTGCTGATCTATCTCTTTTGCGGAAGTATATATATTAATTGCATCCTCTATTTTCCCTAATTTTTCCAGGCATACAGCTTTATCAAAAAGAACGTATGCTACCACTTCTGCTTTTGCAGCATAAATAGGGGTGGAACGTTTCTGTTCCGGCCTATAGCGAAGCAATTTAAGAGCGGTATCATATTCTTCAATTGCTTCATTGTATTTTTTGCGATCGTTGCTAGCTGCCCTCTCGACTATAGTATTACCTTTGCTATTATGGTATAGGGGATTTTTAGGATAAAGAGATATTAACGTATCATATTCTATTATAGCATAATCGTACTCATACATGGCACGAAGGAAAAGAGCTTTATCTTCATGATATTTAGGGTTTTTAGGGTCAAAAGATATTGCTTTGTCAAATTCTTTAATGGCTTCATTGTGTTGCCCATTAGAAAATAAAATTTGAGCTTTTACAGAATAAGCACCTGAATTTCTAGGGCCAAGAGATATTGCTTTGTCAATTGTTTTAATGGCTTCACTGGCTTTTCCTGTTTTGTCTAGAGCTACACCTTTACCAACATAATAATCAGGATTTTTAGGATTGATCGATATTGCCTTGTCATATTCTTCAATTGCTTCATTATATTGTTCATTACCAGCTAAGGAAATCGCTTTCGTGTAATGATAATCAGGGTTATCCGGATCAAGAGATATTGCTTTATTAATTTCTATAAGTGCATTATTGTATGCATTAACATCATTCAGTTGAACAGCTTTATGATAAGAGATTTCAGCTTCTACATACTTCATTTCCTTAACTCCAGAATAAGTAAAATATATATGGTTATAAATATTTCTATTGTTCCGAACTTTACTCATATGGAATCATTTACTAATCCAAAAACCTTAATTTTAGCTGTTTTTTTATATTATGACTTTGAATTGCATTTAGTATTGCTGTTTTCCCTTAATAATTATATTTTATATTGCTTATATTTTCAATAATGTTGTTCATATTTGAAAATAGGATATAAAAAATTAATAATGGAAATTGTATCGGCTTGTAATACAGTTATTTTCAAATAAAAAGAACGGAATACCTGGTAACAAGAAGAAATTCCAGGAATATTTAGATAATACAGATAGGGGGAAGTATATATCATCTACAGACAAATGGGAAACTTGAGAGACTTAACTATGCCATTAAAAGGATAAGGCAATATTTCTCCACATTTTGGATATCACACATCCGTAGCTGTTCCGGCATTTATCTATACAATGCATTTTCAATTCCGTTTAAATCCATAGCTATAATGTTTTTTTCCAGTATATCAGAATTGAAATCAAAACCTGACTTAGAAAATACAGCATAAGTAACTTTACTATTATTATATTTATTTAAAAGCCACTTTGATTTCCTTATCAATTCCTCTATAATTTTATAACTTACTTTTTTATTTGTCCATTTACATTCAGCAAATAATATTTCATTTCTTGTATCGGAATATGCAACAATATCTATCTCTTCAACATTTTTGCCAGTGTTATTTCCAACTTTGCCCCACCATCGAGAAACAGTGGTGAAGGTTCTCCCGAGAATGCCGTCCATGATTAATTCCCTCATTAAATATTCAAACTGTTCTCCTCCGAATTGGGAAAAATCATTTTCTATTTTTCTTGCAACTTCAGAATAATTTGAATTTTCTATTCCTGTCCTGTTAGGCAAAATATACCTGAACCAGAATTTGAGATAATTATCATTAATATAATATAATCTCTTCCTGAACTTTTCAGTTTCACCAAAAGGTATCTCATAGGATATTAATTCCAGGGACAGCAAAATATCTATATATTTCGAAACCATACTTTTATCCATATTTGTATATGAGTTGATTTCACCCACAGTTCTATAACCGCCGGCAATAGATCTCAGGATTAGCATATAATTCCTGGTCTCCCTTAATTCTGTTCTCAAAAGAAATTCGGCTTCATTATACAGTGTTGAATTTTTATTTATTATATTATGTAATATATTTTCATCAAAAGTTAATTTATTATCCATTTTTAATAGATATTCCGGTATACCGCCAAGAATAAAATAGATTTTACATAGATCTGTAAAATTGTAATTTATAAATTCTTTTACGTATCTGAATTTTAAAGGCTTTAATTTTATCTGGCCACTTCTTCTACCATACAGGGGTGATTTATATGACAGTACATTATTCTCCATCATTGTTATTGAAGATCCTGAGAGGATTAACATAATATTCATGTCCTTTAATAGCAGATCATATATTTTCTGGAATACTGAAGGAATTGATTTATTCCCTTCGATTAAATATGGAAATTCATCGATCCCAATTATTAATTTCTTATTTGATACATAGTCTTTGAAGGAAATGTTATTTATCAGCATATAAAAGAATGAATAGAAATCCTTGTATACGCCGTTATTGATACTTTCATCATTCAAGAAATTTGATATGACTTTCTGAAAATCTTTTATATTTTGAATATCGCCTTCATCGGTAGAAAGGAAATATATGCCGTTCTTGCCTATGAACTGATTTATTAATTCTGTTTTGCCTACTCTTCTCCTGCCGTATATAATAAAAAGTGCACTGCCATCTCTAGAGTAATCATAACCCAGCATTTCCAGTTCCTCTTTACGATCAATAAATTTCTGTTGAGACATAAGTATAATACTTTATACTCAACTTAAATATAATTTTTCCTATCATGTAAAATTGTGTATACTTTCTTAATAATATTCAACGGATATTTGATTGAGCCGTCAAAATTTATCCATCTAGATTTCCCTATTAAATAGTGAGACAAAATTGATGGTATTTGCACAAAATTATGTACATAATCAAGGTTTAGTTTTATTTTTAAAACTTTTATTTATAAATCGTCTACTTTCATTACATTTATTCCTAATTTTTTAGCTTTTGAATTTATTTCTTTATCATCTGTTAATAAGGGTAAATTCAAATTTTTGCTATAAAATACATAGGATGAATCATAAAACGTTAAACCTGTAGAGAATGAAATATGCATTATTCCAGAAATATGTTCTGGTTGTATTCTTATAACATTTATACCTGAAATTAATTTCTCTATATTGTTTATTAGTTCTGTAATTTCTGTTTTATTTAGATTTTTTATATGATTATCATTACCTTTAACAAAAACACTGCCAAGTTCATAAAAGGTTAGGTCTAGAATAAATGATTTGTGCATAATCTCAAGTACTATATTCTTCGAATCGATAAAGAATAAGTTAAATAACGAACTTGTGTCAACAACGAAAGTATAATCAATATTTCCTTTCATCCCTATCCCTCCTTAAATCTTCAAGCAATTGTTTTTTATCAACATTTTTTAATATTTCCTGTATCTTTGACAGGCTTTCTAGCCTTTCTATATTTTCCCTTTTTTCAATCTCTTTTTTTAATAATTCTCTCAGAACCTTTGATATGTTGATATTTAACTTCTTTGCCTCTGATAATGTATCTTCATCTATTCTTATACTTACCATCTTTGACATATGATGTAGTATCACTAAAATTGTATATATAATTTTGTATATAAAATCTTTTGATGAGTGTACCTACATATGTATATTTTTACGCTTTTATTTATTTTACCATCGATTTTGGAGTCATGGGAAATCACACCTATATTTCACTATCTCGGGTTTACATTTTTAATTTTAAATTTATGATACAATGCCTATAAAATTGTGATGAATTATGCAACACACTGCTGTATATGGATTATCTTTTATCCCGTTGTTTATTATTATATCATTGCCATTTTCAAAAAGCCGTAGAGTCTTTATCTGTCATTTCAGTATTCCTGGATGGTTTAATGTGCTTTGCTAGTACCGATGCAATATTACTGCTGGTTATGCCCTTAAGAAGATGATATATACGAACATCGAAATAGATTCAGATTATATCGGACAATACTGAAATTACAGCAATTCATATACACTATCTGATTTTTATTGTTTAATTAATTATCTTCCCTGGTATTTTAATAATGAAGCATTGAATTATCCAGATTCATATAACATTATATTTTAATATACTTAAATTTGGCCCATATATGGTTCAATTTTTAATGAAAATGAACCACATACATTAAATCTTTATAATATTCATTTGTATGGAATAGTTATTTGACTAAAGTTTGCATTAATTAGACTATAACTATTATATTTGAATTATTTCACAATTCCAGCACACCCATATCTAAATAATAAAAATGTTTATATTCGTATCTTCATTGAAGTAATATATGAAATATACTGTAGTTCTTGAAAAAGATGAAAACGGTATATATGTTGCCACAGTTCCGGCATTACCTGGATGTATATCTGAAGGGAAAACAATAGAAGAAGCTTTGATAAATATTAAAGATGCCATTCAGGGTTATATAGAAGGTCTTATAGCTGATAAAGAGTGGATACCAAAAGATATTGAATTAATTGAAAAAGTTGAGGTTAATGCCTGAACTGCCTTCAATTTCTGGGTAGGATGTTGTTAAATCTTAAATAAAATAAGGTTTGGGTATAAACGGAACACGGTAGTTATCTCATTTTAAAAGGCAATCCGATGGAAAAAAACTTACTATTCCAGATCATAAAAAACTGGCTACAGGTACATTAAGAGCAATAATCAGGGAAGCTGGACTAACAATTGAAGAATTCTTTAAGTTAAATAAATAGAATTATTCCGATGATAATCATATATTATTAGATAAATAATTTTATGACCTTCTGATATTGTTAAAAAAATTTTTTCGACCAATAGAACCAAATCATGGTACGTTTTCATACAAATTATCTTTATATAATATTACATAAATATATTTATAATATTCCAATAATTATAACAATAATTTTGATATTTTGTTTTTTATACTCACTTGTCGTATTTCTGAAATGTAGCCTTTTAATATCTTTTTATTTGCTTTTTTCTTGATATCATTAAATAGTATACTATATTAATTTTACTTTTTACATATAAATATTCATAACTTCTATAGCTTACGCTATTGATATTCAAAAATACGTATTTTCTTTAATTATTTTTTAATTTATATTATTCAGAGGATCTTCAAAATCCTTATTATTCTTCAATACGGAGTATATGATATTCAGTAATTTGTTGGAACACGCAATTAATAGCTTATTTCCTTTCATGCCATCATTCTTCTTCCTTGTGTAATATCTTTTAATTACTGGATTAAATCTAATAGCAGATACAGTTGATAAATACAGTGCATACCTTATTAACGGGTTTCCCCTTTTTGATATTTTTGATGTAATATTATAATCCCCAGATTGTTTAACCACTGGATCCATACCTGAATAGGCCCTTAGCTTTATAATAGAATCAAACCTGTTTATGTCTCCTATAGATGACAATATTATAGAACCTGTTATAGTCCCTATTCCTGGAATTGTCTTTATTTTGGAATCCATACTATTATACTCATCTTCTATGATATTTTTTGTTTTCATTAACTGCTTGTTCAATAATTCCAGTGTTTCAATGTTTATATCTATGTCGTATTTGACTGCATTATTAGTATTGCTGTTTATTAAGATATTTCTTATTTCACTGTGTTTACTGTCACTGATATATTTTATTTTATAATTATTTTCAATGATTTGATCTATGTTGCTTATTATTTCCATGAAATATTTGGAATTAACATTGGCCACCGCGGTTAATCCGGGGTATAATAGATCCATATCTACTATTAACTGGTTCTTTGCCATTGTTATTTTCCTGTTTATTCTTATGTATGTGTATACGTATTCCTTAAGATTTGTGTAAGTATTCTCAGTATTTTTATCCATGGTAATTATATTGTTTTTACGTATGATAATATATTTTGCTATTGCTTCTGCATCTATTTTATCTGTCTTATTCTTCCTTATCCTTGAACTCTTCAATAATTTTGTCTCCAGAGAGTTTAATATTATTGCACTGCGACTGTTTTCTATTAAATAATTGTATAAATTCACATGGTATATACTTGTTGATTCCATTCCTATTTTTATATTTCTATAATTCTTTATTATCTTTAGAAATTCACTGAAGCCATAGTTATTGTTTATCAGTATTCCCCTTTTTATTAAATTCATTTCACTGTTTATAATGCAATAATCAAACTTCTTTTTAGCTATATCTATTCCAACATATATCATATAACCTCCAGACCAGTTCACACTCTCCCTTTCCATATTCCAACAGCCTTGCTTATTATCGGTGCATTTGCACAATATACATTATTTTTATACTTGAATATGAAAAGGGATATACATACTATATACGGTGGATTGACCCACAAAGAACTCACAGTATTCCCTGATCATTGCCATAATGGAGTTATGGATAAAATCATTATACAAGGTACTCAGGTAACTTTTCATTATAATATACTAAATCTATTAGAGTTTTTTCTAGACAGGATACAGGTATATAAAAATCATAATATTTTAGATATTGATAACCAAAAAACATTTCCCTTGATATCCTCCTTACAATATAATTTCTTCCTTCATATTGCATCATTCCTGTTCGTATATGTAATGGAGTTATTATCACCGGATTAGTTTCCTGTTCCCATAAATTTAGCAATGATAATGCGCTTTCAAGGCCATAGTAAAAAGGTTCATAAGACAAACCTGTGAGCATTATATCATCATTAAAGCTATAATAGCCATATCTTATTTTATGAATTTTCTTTTCTTTTGTTGGTTGTGTATGTAATTATGTGTAAATATAAACTCTCCTGTTACTAATGAATTTAATCATTAAATAACAGGAAAGTATACCTCTTTTGAACACAAGGAGGTAATAAAATATGGAAAATACAGATATAAACATATCGGCTCTTGAGAATGTAGATATAGATAGAATATTAAAGGAAGCAATAAAGGAAAGAATAGAGAAATTAATGGAAATAGAATTAAATGCATATTTAGAAGATAATCCAGGAATAAAGAATGGGAAATATAAAAGAGATTTAAAGACAAAGTATGGTGAAATAAAACAGTTAAATATCCCCAGAGACAGGGATAGCAATTTCCATACAAAGGTAATAGAGCCCTATAGCAGGTCGATAGGTATAGAGGATCTTATAGTATCAATGTATTCCAATGGCATATCTACAAGGAGAATAGCAGGTATAATGGAGGATATTTTAGGAAATAAATATTCTAAATCTACTATATCAAGAATAACAGATTTAACTATAGAAGAGGTTTATAAGTTTATTAACAGGCCATTAGATAAACGTTATATAGCAATATTCCTGGATGGATTATTCTTCTATTTAAGAAGAGGGAATGTAGACAAGGAGCCAGTTATATTTGCTTTAGGAATTAAAGAAACAGGAGAATACGAAGTATTAGGATTCTATTTAACAGTTAAAGAATCACATAATACATATAAAGATGTATTAGAAGACCTATATAATAGAGGATTAAAGGAGCCATTACTAATAGTAGCAGATGGAATAAAGAATATGGATGAGGAAGTAATGGAAATATATCCCAGATCAGAGTTCCAGCTATGTACAATACACTATGCAAGGGGATTAAAATCCAATGTAAGGGAGAAAGATATTGATGAAATAACTATAGACGCAAATAAGATGTTTAAATGTGATAATAAAGAAGAAGCTATAATAAAGTTCAATGATTTTAAATATAAATGGGAGAGTAAGTATCCCAAGGTAATATACAATACTGAAAAGAATCTGGGAAAATTATTAAGATTCTATAATTATCCTTCCAGTATATGGAGATCATTGAAATCTACCAATGCTATAGAAAGGCTAAACGGAGAGGTAAGGAGAAGGGTAAAAACAATATCATCATTCCCTGATGAGGATTCAGCAATGAAGGTATTTTACTATAAGTCAATAGAATACAATTCAAAGCATGCATTCAGGAAAATGAACGGATACTATAAATGCAATGATGAAATAAAAGAAATGTTTCAGAAGAGGTATCCTTTATAAATACACAAAATTATGGACACAATCTTTTGTTAAGTTGTATAGAAATATTTTGTAATAATCATCATTGGCTTTTCTATAAGATAAAAACCTTTTAACATCATTTGCAGAAAAAATATACTTATCTTTAAAATTCTCAAAAAATTCATTTATATATTTCATAAATACACCTATGTTGAATTTATAAATTGATTTATATAATCAACCATTTTACTGTATGATGGGGGCAAGCCTGAATAGACTATAGTTTTTACAACATTTTCATCTACAGGTTTTTCCAGGGTATTAATAAATTTTAACAACTTACTTTTAACTGTTTCAGGACGATCAACATATTTGAGTAATACATATATGTCATACAAATCCCGCATAAATTTTCTATCTCTGTACGCTAAAATTTTTTCGTTTATGAGGCTTTCTGCTGATAAAGTTAAAACATTTAGAGTGTTCCCATCTATTAACTCATACTCCATTTCTACTGGATTTTCTGGATAATATTTATGGTTTATCTCTATTTTAACACTTATATCATTATCAGAAATATTTGAACATAAAATATTTCCAGTGTTTTTTAATTCCTTTAATTTTAGTTCATTCGATTTTATCTCTTTTTGAAATTCGGTTAAACGTTCGGGGAAATTAATAGAATAAAGATCTATATTCACCGAAAATCTATTACCTGAATAGCATCTCCAGATAGCCATACCCCCATGAATTATTAAAGAATTGTCCACATTATATAACAAATGCATTAGTTCATCCTGTAACCTCGCAGTCTCTATTTGATCTCTCTTTTTTAATTGCTTGATGATCGGAAGTTTCACAGTACAATATACAAGAGTTATATAAATGTATAACTCTTGTTGTGTAACCAATCTTTATTATTTTAGTATAAACATTGAGGAAAATAATTTATTCTTCATCGTGTACGATAACCCAAAAATGCCTTCTAGAATAATTACATATTAACAGAATATATAATAACAGATAAGGAGTAGAAACAATATATAACAGAAGAGACAAGAAAACGAATAACTAAAAAAGAGCCTGCAATATTACTACAGAGTACATTGCCTGGTCAAAATGATTTTGAATCTGGTATATGGTGGCATAAATACAGGATTTGGAATACAATACCTTAAACAATATTTGACATATATGAAAAAATATCTAAAAGTACATCAATTTCCTGTATCTAAGAATTAAAGGGATAGAGGCTCTATGCCGAACATAGTAAAAAGATAACCTATTTATATACGTATATATTTATATACGTATGAAAAGAAAATTAACATTATCAATAGATGAGGAGGTAATAAACAAAGCTAAATCTGCTTTGGCCTTGAAAAACATAACATTGAGTGCGTTTGTTGAGAATGATTTGAAATTACTATTGTCCGAAGATGAACTTGATAAATCATTTAATAGCATAGGAATTAAATATAACTATACCTCACCTGATGCGATAGTTGAGAAGAGAAAAAAAATGAAAATTGTTGATACTCAAAACATTCTAGACGAAATAAGGGATGAAATGGATGAACGTTTATCTTGATACAAGTGCATATGTTAAAAGGTACATAAACGAAGCAAATTCAGATTCTATTGATGCTTTATTTAACGATGCATACAATAATAAAATAAAGATCATTACCTCTATCTTAACGATAGGTGAAATTTCAATAGTTTTCGATAAATTATGGAGAAAGCAAATTATAGAGGAACCTATTGAAATGTTTAATAGATTTTATGATGAAGTAAGAAATTTAATAAAATTAAATGCTATTGATTTAATAAATATTAACAGTCATATCATGATTAGATCAAGCAAAATTTGTATGGACTTGCACAAACCTTTAGCAGACGTTATACATATAGTCTCGTCTATGAATATTTCCTCAATATTTATTACTGCAGATAAAGAACAAAATTCTATAGCGTCTTCTTTAGGTGTAAAAACCAGATTTATTTGAACCTGTTAATACCTGTTTTGATATTTCTACACTTTACGGTCTCTATTTTTCATATTTTTTGCACTTTCTTTAGCTATTTATGTATAATAATTAAATTTCAAACCTGTATACTTATGTTATGAACGACCAGTTTAATATGTTCATGCGATCCTCTGACTAGAAATTTACAACCTATTCACATGCAAGGACGAAAAGGGATCAGGCCTCATTCCACATTGTTTCCCTATACGGGCACAGCAGGCAGGGTTAGGTATTATACATATTCGCAACGAACATTGCCCTATCACCGAATAAGCTGCTCAAACTGTACAGGAAAAGATGGGGAATAGAGACAGACTCCAGGATGATAAGAAAAATCCTTGCAAAACCACATCCAGAATACTCAATGTAAGGCTATTGTATTTCTATCTTGCAATACTACTATACAATGTATGGATCATCATGAATATTATATCAAGAATCATAATAATAGAAGATAACCTCAGGATATTCATGGTCTCAATACTTATCAAAATAAAAAATCATTAAGCAGATACCTATTACCTTCCCATTAAAAAGAAAAAACCTATCAGCAATGATGAATCATGGGAGATTCGCTAGCTAGTACATAAAGTACATAAGTATAACGTGTTTATGCTTCTCCTATACACCTTAATTAATTCAGAGTGATTCTTAACATAGGTTATTTCTCATACGGCGTTCATTATGGGCATAATCAAGGGTTGGGAATAATATATATTGTGGTTATGCATTGTATTTCCGTTTAAAAAATGATTAGCGGGTAATATAATGAAGGATAGTAAAACTCTGAATGTTAGGCTAGAAGAGACAGGCAGTATTATAGTATTGCATGGGAGTTGCCATGTTGAGGAAAAGGGTATCTCATTCTTTTTATGGTCAGAAAGCACCGGAACGAAAATAAAAGATTCTGCTATTCATCCATTTTCAGGCACTTCAAAGGTTGCTGCCAATGCAGTTAAGAAAATATGGGGCAATAAAATTAATTTGAAGAATGAAACTTTATCTGCCATTTTTCCAACTTCACTTGATCAGCCACTGGTATCAGGTGAACTATCAGGCATAGTTTCAAATGAAAACGAAAACGATACATTTTCGTATATGGAATGGCATATTAACGGAATCTCAGTAAATATAACAGATGTTTTCCTGATGCTGCTAAAGTTAAGTAATAACATTATAAATGGAATTATAATAGGAGATGATTTAAAGTTCTGGAAACTCGCCGCCAGTAGTGCATTTAACCTATTAACTCAGCAAAAGTTTATACCTTCTGCAACAGAAGAAGGGACTACTATAAAATCCAGATGGCTTCCCATTCTGGAAACATATGAAGACCAGAGTTTAATATATGAATTATCAAAAAACATGCCCGGAGTATGCCTTGCGTTTAATCACATGGAGATTGACAGGGAAACAATGCTAAGGATGTTTATATCAGAGATTGTGGACAGTATTTCCAGAAGATTTGCTTACCAACCCGGGAAGCCAGTAAAAGGTTCGGTAGGTGATGCCGCCAAATGGGTAAACTCATTATCGCTGGATAATCCATTTGTTACATATGGCCGTAGCCTGGCAATGCAAAAACTTGTTTCATGGTCAGAGAAGATCAAGAGCACACTAAATTTTCCATTCAGGACATGCATGGATCTTATACCTCCGGAAAATAATGGGCAATGGTTTCTTAAATTCTTTTTGCAATCCAAAAAGGATCCGAGCCTGATGGTGCCATATGGCAAAATATGGGATAGAAAAGACTCTGAAACTATTTCCCTGATTAATAAATATACTGCATTTCCAGAAGAGTTTTTATTGCGTTCAATAGGAATTGCACAGTCAATATTTTCTCCTATCGGAAAAAATATCACCTCAAAACCGGATGGTGTATATCTCTCGGATGAGGAGGTTTTTGATTTATTAAAGACGTACAGTAGTTCTATGGAGGAAGCTGGATTCGGTATACTGTTTCCAGAATGGTGGGGAAAGAAAGAGAACAAACTGGGCATTAAGATCAAAGTTAAAGCTGGGGATATTAATAATTCTGTAAAATTGGGAATTAATGCACTGCTGGATTACAGCCTGGATATTGTCCTTAACGGTGAACCGGTTTCAAAAAGTGATTTAGAAAAACTAGCCAATATGAAAAGCCACTTAGTGCAGATTGGAAATAAATGGGTAGAGATAGATAATGATCAGTTAAATAAAATATTGAAACTTTTAGACAAAGGCAATAAAAAAATGTCCCTGCCGGAACTTCTAACAATGGAAAATAGCAATTCAATTCCGGTGGTTGAAATTTCAGGGGAAGGATGGGTTGGAGATATAATAAGTGGCAACGCAAAAACATTGCCTATAGACGAGCCGGAAAATTTCATTGGAAATTTAAGGGAATACCAGAAACACGGTGTTGCATGGCTAAAATTTATGACAGGCGCAGGTTTTGGATGCTGCCTTGCTGACGACATGGGTTTAGGGAAAACTATTGAAATCATTGCATTTTTGCTGGACAGACTCGAAAATAACGGATCAACATCATTGATACTATGCCCCACATCTGTTATTAGCAACTGGGAGCACGAAATCCATAAATTCGCACCTTCATTGAATGTATACATACACCATGGAAATTTAAGAAAAAAGGATGATAATTTTATAGACAATATTACAGATTATAAAATTGTATTGACATCATATTCGCTGCTCCAGAGGGACATTAAATTTTTGTCACAGGTAAACTGGGATGGAATTATAGCAGACGAAGCCCAGTACATTAAAAATTATTCCACAAAGCAGAGCAGGGCTATAAGGTCATTACAGGGCAATTTTAAAATTGCGTTAACTGGAACGCCAATAGAAAACAGGCTTCAGGATTTAAGGTCAATATTTGAATTTATAAATCCCGGATATCTTAGCGGAGAAAAAAAATTCAGGGAAACTTTTTCTATTCCTATTGAGAGGTATGGTGATGAAAATGCAATGAATGCCTTGAATACCCTGGTAAATCCTATGATATTAAGAAGGGTAAAAACAGATAAAAGTATAATACAGGACCTGCCGGATAAGGAAGAGGTCAAGGTGTATATACCATTGACAGGGGAACAGGCATCGTTATATGAAGCAGCTGTGAACACAATGCTTGAATCCGTAAATACGAAAAAAGGTATAGAGAGAAAAGGTGTAATACTTTCCACAATAACGAAATTAAAGCGGCTTTTAGACCATCCTTCACTGGTTTCAGGTGATCTGGACAGAAGACTCAACAGATCAGAAAAGCTGGTAAGGCTGAGGGAAATGCTTGAAGAAGCCATTGACAGCAATCAGAAAACACTGGTATTTACACAGTATACTGATGCTGGAAAGATAATAAAGGAAGAAATGCTTAAAAAACTGGGTGAAGAAGCGCTTTATCTCAATGGGAGCACCCCTATGTCTTTAAGGCAGAATATGGTAGAACGTTTTCAGGATCCTGATGGCCCTAAAATTTTTATAATTTCAGTGAAGGCTGGCGGTGCGGGAATTAACCTTACAGCAGCAACAAACGTAATACACTTTGACCGCTGGTGGAATCCATCTGTGGAAGACCAGGCAACAGATCGGGCATACAGGATAGGTCAATTAAAAAATGTCCACGTTTACAAGTTTATTTCCACAGGCACGATAGAAGAAAAAATTGATGATATAATAGAGGGGAAAAGCATGTTGAGGGAGAAAATTATCGGTGCATCTGATGAATCCTGGATTACAGGATTATCCAGCACAGATCTTAAAAATGTGTTTTCACTACGCAGGGAAGTTATTGCTTCGGGGGATGAGGAATAATGGCAAGAAGAAAATATTATGATGATTATTATAGGACTGCGATAAAAACAACCGGTGGCATGAAGGTAAAATCAAAAAAAGGAGATATAGGAACTAAATGGTGGTCAAAAAGGTTTATAGCCATTTTAAATTCTTATGGCTGGGAAACCCGGCTTCAGAGAGGAAAAAGATATGCAAGGGTAGGTCAGGTTTTAAGGGTTAATATAGATTCGAATGTAGTTAGTGCTGATGTCCAGGGTTCAAGGAAAAAGCCATATAGAATAAGTATTGAATTTCCGCGACTTGGTGATAGTGCATGGGAAAAAATAGTAAAGCAGATAATATCCACAAAGGGGTTGGTTGCTGGAATGCTTGCCGGTGAAGTACCATCAGAGCTGGAAAATGCATTTAAACAGGGTGGTGCATCATTGTTCCCTCAAAGTGGAGATGAAATTAACATGAACTGCACTTGCCCGGATTATGCTATTCCCTGTAAACACATAGCTGCTGTATTTTATATTCTGGCAGACCGGCTTGATGATGATCCATTTTTATTATTCGAATTAAATGGAAAAAGAAAAGAAGAGCTCATTTCCGCTATTTCAAAGAATAATGACGGGAATATACCGGAAAATAAGGAAAATAATAATGATAAATCAGTTGCTGTGGAAGAGTTAAATAATTTCTGGAAACCACCTGATTTACATATACCGGTAGAAAATGTTAGAAAGAATACATTATCGCCGTTGAAGAAATACCCATTGCCTATGGAGTTCAATGACCCTGAAATCCAGTATATGCTTGAATTATATTATAATAGGATTAATGAAAACCTCAAAAAAATTAAAGAGGATTTGGTATAATTTTATTATAACTATTATATAACTTTTTATCTGTTCAGTTATACTGAACAATAGTATTCATTGAAAATGGATACCAAGCAATATATATAGAGAAAGCTGGACATTTCAATAGAGGTACTTCCTACCTTTAATTTATTCACATAATTGTGTATCATCTTAACAGAAATAAATATTAAAAGAATCTAAAATTTCCATTAAATTAATAAAAAAATTATTTTTAAAGCCTTAAAATATAAAATCTATATGTTTAATCCTGTTTTATTGCGGCTTTGACCTTTCCGAATAATTCAGGGGTTATTTCGTTAATGTTGTGTGCATTCTTTGCATGTGCCTGTATTACAGGTATTAATTCATCCACTGAATCTGCCTTTACGTCAAATCCGCAATCCATTCCTATATCCTTACATTTAAATTCGTAAGCCATTTCTATCAATTCAATTATAGACAAATAGGATATAACTTAAGCATATCATATGTGTACCTATATGTTATTAAATATGTATTCTTTTACTATCTTGTCAATACCTCTTTTCAGGTCTGATTGGACAGCCTTCTTGCTTATTCCAAGTTCGCTGGCCAATCCGTCCAGGTTAATCCCTCTCTGAAATTCAAAATAACCATTTTTAAATGCAATATACAATACTTCTTTTTGCCTTAAAGTCAGCTCCTCCGGCAGTTTAGTTACACTTTCCACATAATTGTAATTAATTCCATCTATTGATTGGTCAAGAGTTTCCAGGGCCTTCTTATTTTTAAGTAAAATTTTATACTGTACTTTTAAATTTTCTAATATCTTAACCGAAGTTATTATTGAGCCTGATAAGGCAACTGCCCTGCATATTTCGCAGCTATGTGTTTCTAACCATGTCTTATCTCTCTGATTTTCATAAATAGTGATTTTGTCATCTTTTATGCTTTCGCGGATTTTCTTATAATTTTCAATTCCCATAAGGTGATTTGTACTGCCTGCAGAAGGATTTATCTGGAATATTCTGACCTTTAAATTTAATGGTGCCAATTTTTTTAATACGTCGCAGGATGGTTTTTCCGCCGTCAGTGTTATTTCTATAAGATGCCCCTTCATAGTGATTATATATAATGTTCATTTATAAATAATATCATTTATTATGAAAACATATTAAAACATTTTAATATTCCAGGAAAGTGCTATTCTCCGGGTTGATGGCCACTATACGTATCTATAGGTTGATAATTTTAGTATCGTAAGTTATTTGATAATCCAGACAGATAATTTGTTAATGCTTATCTGTTTGGATATAGCAAAATAAACAATTTTAACAGTAACGGTTTTATTAGCTACCATTGCTTTATGCATAATTACATGTTTGATAAGACTACGAAATTGTATGGAGCAGTCTTTAAATTTCTGTGCAGTTGTAATGAACAATAGTTTTCATTAGCAATGAATAGACTTAAATATATACCATGCAATATATAAGGAATGATTCTAAAGGAAACATTAAAGAGAGTAGTCAATTCCCAGAGGGATGATCTGAAAGCCTTTGAATATGGAACTACTAGAGAGAAACTAGAAGATATCAATCTAGATATGCCATACGCAATAATATTATCCGGCATACGCAGATGCGGTAAAAGTACATTATTGCACCAGTATATCAGCAATATTGATAATTATTATTACTTAAATTTTGAAGATGTCCGGCTTAATGATTTTGATAGCAACGATTTTGAAAAACTTGATAATGTCTTTAAAGAATTGTTTAAAGAATGTAATTATTATATGTTTGACGAGATTCAAAACATTGATAAATGGGAAGTTTTTGTTAGGCAAAAATTGGACATAGCTAAAAGGTTTCTCATTACAGGCTCAAATGCATCACTATTAAGTAGAGAGCTGGGAACAAAACTTACAGGCAGGCATATCAATATGGAACTTTTTCCATTCTCATTTAAAGAGTTTTTATCTCTAGAAAATTTCGAGGCAAACATTGAATCATTCATGAAATATTTACAGGAAGGTGGATTTCCGGAATATTTGAAGTATAAAAAGGAAGAAATACTAAGAGAATTATTCATTGATATAATAGAGCGGGATATAGTTGCCAGGCATCAATTGCGCGATTCAAAACTATTAAAAAATATTGCTTTATATTTATTGACAAACACAGGGAATGAATTTTCTTATAATAAACTCAAAAAAACTTTTAAACTGGGTTCTGTAAACACAGTAATTTCGTTTATTCATTATCTAGAAGATTCTTATTTACTATTTACAATTCCAAAATTTGATTATTCGTTTAAAAAACAGATAATGAATCAGAAGAAGGTATATTGTATAGATAATAAGCTTATACTGGCAAACTCAGCATCATTTTCCATGGATTATGGCAGATTACTGGAAAATTCTGTATTTTTATTTATACGCAGAACTTATAAAGAGATATTCTATTATAAAGGTAATAATGAATGTGATTTCATAGTTAAAGAGAAAAATAATATAAAAATGGCAGTACAGGTAACATCTGAATTAAATGTGGATAATAAGAAACGGGAAATTGATGGAATAATAGAAGCTGTTAAGAAGTTCAATCTTTCCACCGGTTTAATAATCACACTGGATCAGGAAGATGCCTTTGAAATAGAAAACAAAAAAATACTGGTAAAACCGGTATGGAAATGGATGCTGGAAATGATATAAGTATGATTAACAAATTATACCGGGTAAGTGTTTGTCAATACATTTGAATATTCCCGTAGAGTACAGAGAATAGATAATATTGTGTATTCTACAGACCACCAGTCGCTGGACCTTATAATTAGTTTACAGAATAAAGTTTTAATAGTGATGTCTCTTTTTTCAATGTTGATTCAGATGGAAACTACGATTAGATTTGCCGAGACGAAAGATCTTGAATCATTGCTGAAAATAGACAGACTTGCCCACCAGGAATTTCCAGATTGGTGGGACTGTCTTGAGGCAAGTGAAATGAAAAAGCTGATAGGTAAGTCAAAGTTCAATGTGCTGGTAGCTGTTGTAGATGGAGGAATCGTTAGGTTCCTGAGAGGGTCGCTTTTGGAAAATAACAGGCTTTACGTAGATGACATATTTGTCCTTAAGGAGCTGGAGGTCAGGGCCTGGGAAAACAAATGATGAACCTTTTCCTCGAGGAATGGAAGGGAAAGGCAGTCTCGGTAGGATTGCACACCCAAGATTTCAATCTGACATACTCCCACAGCTAAAGCATGTGATGTTCTAAGGTCGTCTCCGTTCCTAACGTTGCCTCTTTAGGGATATCAGTGTTCCCTTTGTACGCATCACTGTCTACGTACAATTGATCTATGCCTTCCTCAAATACTGGACGCAATGCTATGTTGAACGAAGCATTGGCATCAGCATGATCAACGTGCCCACAATTGGGGCACTTAAATGATTTTCCTGAACGGTTGCCTATCTGTCCACATCTGCTACATTCTTTAGATGTATTATATGGATCGACATAGACAACAGGTATTCCAAGTAGTCTGGCCTTGTATTCTATCATAGTTTTAAGCTGATAGAATGACCAGCTATTCAGGGAATACCTGAAACTCTTGCTCGATTTTGCATTTCTTATTCCGTTTAGATATTCGAGCTTTATTCCCATTCCATTATTCTTAGCCTCCTGCACTATCTTTTTAGCTACTTTGTGATTAATATCTTTAACTATTCTGCTTTCCCTGTTCTTTATTCTCTTAGCTTTCCTGTTTTTTCCTTTCTTCTGGAGATTCTTCCTCATATTCTTATATTTCTTGTGTACATGCCCTGCCTCCTTTCCCAGTTTTATTATTTTCCCTGTTTCAGGATTGCCTGCAACAGCAATATGCCCTGTTGTGTTCCTGTCAACTCCCAGGTATCCATTGGGTTCAATTAAATTGTTATCAGGTATATTTATGGACACATATGCAAATTTATTATCCAGTTCAATCTGGCTTATTTTATCAAAGTCATTCCTGAAATAATAGTTCAATTCTAATTTTAATGGAGTTATGGTTATTGTTCTATCCTCATGGCTACATTTTATTCCCTGATGTGGCACTGTTAATTTTATTCTATGTACATCCTTTGCTTTCCAGTTTCTGGAGTATTTCCTGAGTATCTGATTTGAAATGGCTGATTTTAATCCGAATTGCTTGACATCCTTAGATGTGATGGATTTTGTTTTAATGGCAAACTCTGCTATTAACCTGGCTTTGTTTAATTCTTCCGAAAAATCTTTTCCATGTTTAATTTTATAGGTCAATATCATACTTTCTTCTGATCCTCTAGATATTTCCTGACTATTTGCTCGGATATATGGCCTACAGATTCTATATAATAGCTTCTTGTCCATAGTGTTGGCAGCTTACGTTTCAATACAGGAAATTCCTGCCTTAGTATCCTGGAAGTGTATCCTTTGAATTGCTGAATAATATAATGTGGGCTCAATACTGGATCTGCTTTTAAAAATATGTGTATATGGTCTGGCATAACTTCCATTTCTTTAATTTCTATCTTTAATTCCTGTGCTTTATAATTTAATAATTCCTTCAGTCTTACATCTATGCCATTTACCAATACATTCCTTCTGTATTTAGGGCACCAGATAATATGGTATCCCAGATTATATACCGATTTATTGCTTCTTGTCCATCGTTCCGATACCATTATAATAATATATGATTGACAGATATATATAATTTACGCATTCATCCCACAGTTAAAACTGGCGGGCTTTCTGCTAAGGGATCGTAAAGAAGTTCGAAAAGATGGGTTTCAAGAAGAATATGAACTTTATGTACAGAAAACTATAGCTTCACCGATGTATTTTAAAACGTTAATAGTTGTTTTACAGGACTTTCTACACCCAATCAGAAGCCATAAATATCGGGTTATTTATAATTAATAACAATCTGAACGCATATAAATACGAAAAAATTTCAGTTAATATTTTTTATTAATGTACATGCCAGGTAAGACGCATCAGAATAAAATATTCAATTGAATTGTTATTTTCATATGCTTAGATAATCCCGGCCAGATATTTTGATGAATCGGGGATGTAGAGACTTACCGCATATAGAAAAATTCTATCGGATATTACCATGGAATAAACTAAAAACAAATATGTGGTAATTAATCTATAATATCAAGGTTTTCTATGCGCTTTTTAGCATTCATTTTCTGTTTTGCCTTAAAGCGGTCATACTGCCTCTGTGTCATCATTGTTGCAGGTTCCCGGTCATTCTCTCTATTAATAAGTGAAATCAGGGCCATCCTGTTGCCGTTATGTGAGAGTATTTGCTTATCTACAGCAATATTTCCTTTCATGGCTACATGTGAAAATATTAAGGGAATCAAAAGAATAACTATAAAAAGCCCTAATTCTGCCCCGATAAAATATGGAGTGAATACCGGAGCAACGTTCATGTCCACTACATATAAAGCAATATAAGCGTCGAATAAAAATGTAACAAGAGAGAATGCAAAGTTTACTGTTTTCCGGCCTGTTTTTAATAATTTTTTGTAGTATATTTCCAGCATTAACATGTCCAGTTCTTCATCATTTAAGGATTCCAAAGCGTGTTTATAGATGATGATTTTCCATGGTTCAGCATCAGTACTTCCGCCAAACATAAGGCCAACACCTGCTTTTGTATACACTTCGGGTGAATTTGTTCCAACCATGGACTGCAACCTTGAAGTTAAATCAGTATTGAATTCTAATCCGTCCTGTTTCTTGCCCCTGCTAAAGAGGATAAAAAGAGGAATGGACATTAGTACAAGGTCTGCAGGGATTAGCAGTAATAATGCCTCTATTGTATGGAAGGTAATAATGACAAAAATGGATTCAAGCATTATATAGGCCATTATAAAGAAAAGACCCAGTGACCTGGCCAGCCTTTTGCCACTCATTCTTAATTTTCTTGCCGAGGTAAAGCTGATTAACGTGAATATGGCTGCAATAGCTGGAGGCAAAATAAACACCGATACTGTGTCACGGTATATTCCCGGCAAGGATAGGATCAGAAAAGTAAAAACTCCTACAAATAAGCCAGTAGCAATCAGGAACATGACATACTTAAAATTGCTGACTATTTTTGCCATTTACATATAAACCTTTATTTGCATATAAATTTTTTGACCGGTGGATTTTAATTGTTATGCCAGCTAAATGTATATTGTATTTGCATTCATTACATCTCCAATTAACCGTTCTATTATTTTTATATTTGCCATTAAATTCTCAATATACAATATATCTGTATTTTTATATCCCACACTATTTTTTCAACTCATTGATATTATAAGATTTACATATACAGATGGTAAATATTACTACATCCAGTAAAAAAATTTAAATAAATATTCACAATAATAGCTTAGAATTAAGTAATTTCTGTATTTTGAACCCTGATATGGATTCTTTAAGTGTAAAAGGTGGTTATATGGATAATTTTAATAAACTGGATACCGGAAAGATAGGGTTTCAACAGAAGAAGTTATTTACACTGTCCTCTATGGGCATATTCCTGGATGGCTATGATCTGTCAATAATAACAATGGCCATACTGGTTATACCTGCACAATTGGATTTCACAAAAATGGAATATATACTTGTTGATATTTCATCCTTTGTTGGAATGCTTATCGGAGCGCCTGTACTCGGATTATTATCCGACAGAATTGGAAGAAAGAAGATCTTCGGGCTGGACCTGATATTCTTCGTTGTTTTTGCCATAACAGCTGGCTTATCAAATAATTTTATTGAACTGTTTTTATCAAGGTTTTTAATGGGAATAGGCATTGGCGGCGATTATCCAATAAGTTCAACAATGATGGCAGAGTTTTCCCCTAAGAAATCAAGGGGCAAATTATTAATTTCAATGGTAGGCATGTACTGGTTAGGTGCTTTTGTTTCGTCTTTTGTTAATTATATATTTGTGGTTAATGCATATTTCTGGAGATATACGTTTATAATAGGCGGCCTGATAGCTATACCTGTAATATTATTAAGGTTTAAAATACCTGAATCCCCGAGGTGGCTCTTATCAAAGGAGAAAGATTATAAGAAATATAATAAGAAATCCCCGAAATTTTATACAATGCTCATATTTGTTTTGCTTGCATGGTTTGTCTTTGATGTTGCGGCATATGGATTAGGATTTTATTATCCAGTTATTTTCAGTGCACTGGGATTCAAGGATCAGTTCAGGCAAATAGCTGAGATTAGCATGTTAATATCGGTAGGTGGCATTTCAGGGTACTTAATTGCTTTGCCCTTAGCAGACAAACTTGGCAGAAGGTTTTTAATTATAGGGGGATTTTTTATTATGTCGGTGCTTTTAATTCTAGGGTCAGTAATAAAAATAACAGGATTATATGCAGTTCCATTTTATTTCCTATTTGTTCTCTTTGAGCAATGGGTAGGTGCTGTAACATTATTCTATCCTACTGAAATATTCGACACATCAATAAGGTCAAGCGTCCAGGGGCTTGCAACATCTGTTTCAAGGGTAGGTGCAATAATGGGTATAGTTTTATTTCCTTTATTCCCAATTTTTAAATCCTTATCAATATTTGCCGCATTTTCAGTTTTAGGTTTATTTGTAGTTATATTTTTAGCACCTGAAACGAAAAATAAATCACTTGAACAGAATGTAGAGGCTTATACAGCATCTAAATAAATTTAATTTATTTTTGCAAACAGGGTAACCCCATTGTATATGAATACAGCAAAAGTGCTATTTTTTATACGTTGCTAATCAAATACCGGAATTTACAAATCGTAGGGAATAGGAAAAACCGGTAAGTTATATTGCCACTTAACATTCCAATCCAGCATTCCTAAATGCCCAATCAAAATTTTTAAGCCATAATAGATAATAGTGCTTTTATGAATAATTCAGGCAATACTGTATATATCATAGATTCAAAAAGGACGCCCATAGGCAAAAGGAATGGGAGTTTAAAAGATGTGCATCCCGTGGACCTTCTGGGCAATCTAACCAGAGATACTCTTGCAATTAATAAAATTGACCCTCATTGGATTGATGATGTTATAACAGGCTGTGTTGACCAGGTAGGAAACCAGGGTGCAGATATTGCAAGGAATTCATGGCTGTCTGCAGGCCTTCCAGAATCAACTCCCGGTGTTACCATAGACAGGCAATGTGGATCAAGCTTGCAGGCAATTGAGTTTGCAAAAAATGGCATAATATCCGGCGATTATAATATTGCAATTGCCAGCGGTGTAGAATCTATGACCAGGATACCCATACTTAGCACTATTAAAGACGCAAACCCGGTGACTGAAAGTTTGAACCTCAGGTATAAAATGAATAATGAATGGTTCAGCCAGGCATACGGTGCAGAACTTATAGCAGAGAAATATGGAATATTAAGGGAGGATATGGATTTTCTTGGTTATACAAGCCATATGAGGGCATCGCAATCAAGGAATGTATTTCAACACGAGATTCTTCCTGTAAAAAATAACGGGAATACCATACTTGAAAAAGATGAAGGAATAAGGGATAGTCCGGATTTAAAGAAGATGAACCAATTGCCTCCTGCCTTCCCAAACTTGAAATTAGTCACAGCTGGTAATTCAAGCCAGATATCTGACGGGGCAAGCATTGCAATTCTTGCATCTGAAGATGCTGTAGAAGAGTATAATTTAAAGCCGGTCGCAAAAATCGTATCCACTGCTGCAGTTGGCGTAAATCCAGTTACGATGCTAACCGGCCCGATACCGGTAACAAAGAAGGTTCTGGACCGTGCAGGGATGAAAATTGAAGACATTGACGTTTTTGAAGTTAATGAGGCATTTGCATCTGTGGTGCTTGCATGGGAGAAGGAATTAAATGTGCCACATGAAAAGGTAAATGTTAAAGGAGGTGCTGTAGCACTGGGCCATCCATTAGGTGCAACCGGTACAAGAATAGTTTCAACAATGGTGAATATTTTAAATACAAGAAAATTACACTATGGATTAATAGCAATATGTGAAGGCGGGGGCATGGCTAATGGCGCTATAATAGAGAGGGTAGAATAGAGAAATTGTTTCCTATAAACTTCTCTTTTTAAATAGTTGAGAGGTGCTTAAATGGAGCTATGTATAGTTAATTGCAATAATAACTTTGTAAAGCATTAATATTATATGATTCAAAAGTATGTTCCCATTCACTGTCGGCGATAGTACTGTTAGATAAGATTATATAATGGTATGGATTAAATATTTATGGAAATAGACAGAAAAGAAAAAACAAATTCCATACCTGACGAATTCTTTAACATAACCGAAGATAACATTAAAAAACTTAGAAATAGGCATAACAAAATAAGAAGGTGGGTAATAGCTGATTTTTTAAAACGGAATGCCTGTAGATATCCGGAAAAGGCCGCCCTGATTTTTAACCATCCGGGAAAGGGAGAAATTAAATTAACGTATCCTGAACTTGAAGCGAACTCCAACAGGGCAGCAAACGCATTTCTAAACTTAGGAATTCAAAAATACGACAGAATTGCGATCCTGGCTCATAATACCCTTCATCATGTCTTAACAATATTCGGGGCTGCCAAAGCGGGTGGAATCTATTTAGCTCTTAATTATCTCATGTCTGGAAAGGACCTGGCTTATTGCATAAACCATTCCGAGGCAAAAGTGCTCATTGTAGAAGATTCATTATATGATAAAATAAAAGGCGTTTTAGGCGATCTGAAAACTGTTAAAACATTTATATGGTCAAACCAGGGTTTAAACGATCCACCGCCGGACAATAAGTGGCTGAATTTTGATGAATTGCATGAAACTTTTTCTTCTGAAGAGCCAGATATTATCTTAAATATTGAGGATCCGGTAACATTCACCTACACAAGTGGAACCGAGGCATTGCCTAAGGCCGTTGTTCTGTCCAACGAATCACTCATTTCAGAGTATGTTGGTGCCATTATTGACGGCAAATACAACTCCGATGACATAAACCTTAATCCAATGCCTATTTTTCATGTTGCCCAACGGGATGTTTTTGTAATGCCCATATTTTATATTGGCGGAACAAACATAATGTTAACAAACCCGAATCCAGAGAACATTTTATGGTATGTAGATAGGTATAAGCCCACAATACTTTTCCTTGCCCCCACAGTTTGGATTAGCCTGCTGAGATATCCTGATTTTGACAAATATGATTTCAGTTCCCTTACAAAGTGCTACTATGGAGCTTCAATATTTCCAGAAGAACCACTTAAAGAATTGATGAAAAAGCTTCCTCAGGCCAGGTTTTACAATTACTATGGCCAGACGGAGCTGGCTCCGTACCATACAGTGGCAAATCATGAAGATATTTTAAGATTGCCCAAAACTGCAGGAAGAAGTGGCCTGAACATGCAAACAAGAATTGAAGATGCCAATCATAATGAGATAATTGAGCCAGGCATTCCAGGAGAGGTCACGGGAAGGGGAGCCCATGTTATGCTAATGTATTTTAAAGACCCGGAAAAGACGGAAGAGACGTTTAAGCATGGATGGTTCCACACCGGAGATATTGGATTCATGGGCAACGATAGATATCTTGAGATAGCTGATAGGAAGAAAGATATGATTAAAACCGGGGGAGAAAATGTCTCTAGCAGGGAAGTTGAAGAGGCAATATTTAAACATCCGGACATCTCGGAAGTTACCGTTATAGGTTTGCCACACAGGAGATGGGTAGAAGCCGTCACAGCTATAGTGGTACCCAAACCTGAAAGAACTATAAACCCGGATGAAGTAATAGAATTATGTAGAAAAGAGCTCTCACCTTTCAAGGTTCCTAAGGCTGTGATAGTTATCAAGCCGGATGAACTCCCAAAATCGCCATCTGGAAAAATATTGAAGAGGGATTTGCGGAATACATTTGCCAATTACTATGAAACAAAATAATAATAGAGGTAACAATCCAGTGTTTTACAAATTCATACTTTAAGGATTTTCATATTTTTAGTGTTTCAAAAAATCCATCTTAATTTCATAGACATTAAAAGGATAGAAGATAACTATCATGGAAGATTATTTAGGTCATAAATTGCATATACAATTTTGTATATAAAATATTTTGATAATTCCATTTTATCATACCTTTATATTTACACAAAATTATGAACATAAACATTCTTTCATCACTCGATAAACAGAATTTTAAATATTTTCACGATCCAGTCGCAAGGAAGCCCATGGCTTTAGCCGTGAGAAGAATTGCGAGAGATTTATATAATATTATCCTATTATATTTATAATAAAAACCTCCTGACTCGCATGGATTGTGTCTAAGGTTGCCTGAGGGTTCCGGTGGCAACACCGAAGGATGTATAACATACGCCTCTGCCTGACTGGCGAGGGTAATGCCATCATTTGAAAGGACTGGTAAGGGTTGTTCCCTGAAGTCAACCTGCCTATTGTGCTCCGTTCCCGCAAGGGGTTGCCATGCCAACAAATCTGGAAGTGCAAGCCCACTGCTTTAGTGGGTAGTTGACTATTATATAGCCCCTGAATGGATATATATTCCTATCTGGAGACTACATATTATTTGTCACAGTTGACATAATATTAATATAAAAGTATGTCTTATATGACACATAGATGAAAACACAGGAAGAGTTAATAAGTATTTTATCGAATTATAACTTCTGGAATAAAGATATTGATACCGGAGTTCCTAGGGATAATTATGTTAATAATATTTTAAGATTTTTAATAGATATAAATATAGTAACAGAAACAGGAATCAGGCGATCAGGAAAATCTTATATAGCCAGGCAGGTAGTTAATCGCTGGATAAGATCACATAATAAATTTGATACCTTAATTATCAATTTAGACGATGAAAGATTTATTGATGCTGATTACAATTTGTTGTTAGATATATATGATGCATATTCAAATTTGGTTAAAAAAAGTGATAATATACTGATTGTACTGGACGAGGCACAGGAAATCGAGAGATGGGAGCGATTCGTTAGGGGATTAAGCGAGAAGGGTGTAAAATTCCTTATTACCGGTTCATCATCAAAATTGTTAAGTTCTGAATTTTCTACCCTATTATCCGGTAGAAGTATTAATATCAACATCATGCCCCTTTCGTTTACCGAGTTTTTATCGTTTAATAATATTAAAATTTCAGAGCAAAATGCGATTCTGTTCAATATGGAGAAAATTGCAAAATTGCTTGAAGAGTATATAAAATATGGCGGGATGCCAGCGGCAGTTCTGCATAAAGACATAAAAGAGGATTTAATAATAAGTTATTTTGACACTATAATTATCCGTGATATAATTGAGAGGTATAATGTATCCAATGAACACAATTTAAGATATTTGATTATGTATTATTTAACAAATATCTCATCTACAATCACATATAACCGGATATCCAGTTCTACGAAAAATAATAACAGAGCCATACCTGTAAAATCTGTGCAACGATATTCTAATTATATTGAATCTACGAATATAATTTCATTTTTAGATATGTTTTCATACTCATTGAAGGAAAAAGAAAATAGCCCGAGAAAAATATTTTCTGTTGATAATAGTTTTCCTTATATAATAGGGTTTAATTTCAGCGAAAATAAGGGGCATTTTATTGAAAATATAGTATTTCAGGAGCTTTTAAGAAATAAATACCTGTTAAATTTTGATTTATATTATTATAAAAATGGTTATGAAACCGATTTTGTGATTAAATTAAAAGCATTTATAATTCCATTTCAGGTAACGTATAAACTCAATGAAGGTAATATTCAAAGAGAGATAAAAGGCATAACAAACTTTTGCAAGAATTTCAATTTAAATAGTGGTGTTATTATAAATTATAATGTGGAAAAGGTTGAAACCGTTGACGGCATTCAAATTCAATATGTTAAATTATTGAACTTTCTACTAAATTCAAATACTTACTTGCTGGACTTATTTCATAATAAGTGAGATATAAATGAGTTGATGGAGTTTATTTTATACATTTTGAGCTGCACAGATTAAATCTGCCCTTTAAGTGGGCATTTATTTGGAAATGTAAAAATGCGTTATTATTCATTTCCTAGCCTTTCATTACTTGTCTACACTATTAATTGTCCTCTTAATACCAAGCATGACGGCATAATTGCTTATTATTCCAATTGCCAGTAACATATGCAAATATGGAATATATGTTGAGTAGAAGCTATTTGTTTTAAGTATGATAAATCCTGACCCGATTATACCGGTTATAACTATCAACAAAATATTAACTATTGCAAGATGGGCAAGCCTTGTTATATTTTTAGTGTACATATAAGATAAAATTGACATGATAAAGAGAAGTATACCCAGTGATACATGTAAAATTAAAATTTCAGAATGTACGGGGTTTGCAATCTGTGAGAGATAAAATCCAACCATAATTTGTACGAGAGTAATACCGGAAGTAGCCCATAAAACGCGTTCGATTTTGTCCAAACTTCATTACCAGTGTCCATATCTGATCAGGATAATTAAATGTATACTTTATCCAGAATTCTAGCAACTATGTTTTATGCTTGTATACATTTTGCAGCAGGCCAGAATAATGTTTGGCAATGTAATTTTTTTTTATTGAAATACATAAAAGGAAAGCCCTCAATATAAAGCAAATGTAATAGGGAGCATTCAAATGCTAAGATCCACACTTGCTAAAGGAGTTGCAATAATAACAGTATCGAAATTTTGTAAATGGTACATTATATTGAATTGAACCAGGAATATGCGATTCGCCTCAATATGATGGAAATATGCACCGGTTCCAATTTATTCTAAAAAATTATATTTGTTGTATTATTTTTAAAAGAATTTATATAATCTATTCGAACTATATTTTATATCCATTTTATCCTATGCATTCCTTGAATATTTCAGTTAATTCTTTTTTATCAAGCATTTTCGGAGATAATGATATTAACCTTTGCTGCTTCAAAGTACCGTTAACCAGATCCTCTACGTTTTTATCTGAAAATCCTATATCACTTAAATTAGTAGGTATTTTCAACGCTTTTAACAATTTTATATAGTATTCAAACAATGCATCACCTGTATCACCTGATTCAATTCCAAGGATACTGGATATATCTTTAAATCTATCACTATATTTCGATAAATATCTGAATACATATGCAGCAGGAATAGCTGTACCAATTCCATGCGGTACAATAGGATAACCAAAATCATAATCATCCGGATGCCATTCTTTGATCATACCCGCAATAGGGTATCCCATTGCATGAGGTATGTGTACACCAACATGTCCAAATCCCATGCCAGCTATGCTTGACCCTAACATCATATAATATCTGGCTTCAGAGTCATATGGATCGGAATAAGCTCTTTTCATGTAAGTATGTACCCACTTTATTGCTTCCTTTGCAAATAAATCTCCTATGGGTGTATTTCCAGTATATACCGGTCTATCTCCTGGATTTACTTTTTGCCTTCCTGTATAGGGTATTGCAGTATATGATTCAATCGCATGATTCAATACATCCAATCCGGAAGAAGCGGTTACACTCTGTGGGAGTGAATAGGTATTAACCGGGTCTATTATTGCAATGGTAGGTCGTAGGTATGGATTGCTTATGCCTGTTTTTACCTTTATTTTAGTAACATCAAATATTGCCACATTTGTGGTTTCACTTCCTGTCCCTGCTGTTGTCGGTATTGCTATGTGCGGTTTCAATGGACCAGGTGGAGAAATTCCTTTCCCTATAGGTTTGTTAATATAATCTTCTAAATTGCCTTTATATGTATATAATAAATCCATTATCTTTGCGGTATCAATCGTAGACCCACCACCTAAGGATATGAACCCATCAATTTTTTCGTCCTTTATTTTTTTATATGTATCTAACCATGCAGTGTCCTCGGGCTCTACCCTTATTTCATCTATTATTTTATAATTAATATTATTTTCATTGAGAGAATTTATTAAAGTTTCCATTTGTCTTGATTCACTCAATTTTTTTCCTGCAAAGACCATTGCATTTTTAATGTTAAGTGATTTTGCCTCATAACCCGTTTCCTTTGTAGAATTTACCCCGAATTTTATTCTAGGTACATTGATTACAAAAATGGAATCATTATATTCAGTTATAGATGTATGTATCGGATCCATTTATATCACTCCAGATAATTTGGTGCCCTGGGGTATTTGTTCCAGAGATCCGGATCATGGCCTATTACCATATTGGTGCCTGTTTTGCCTTTCAATTTTAATTTACCCATATAATCCTGCCATTCATTTGCATTTGATAATAACCATCCCTTTGATTCAGTATTATATTCCTCCGGTAAATGAAGATAATCACCGGTGAAAATATATTTTTTGTTTTTTGTTTTTACATTTAATACCTGATGGCCCCTTGTATGTCCTCCGGTAAATTCAGCTTCTACGCCGTCCATAATTTCAAATTTTTCATCGTTGATAGGGAACCAGTTCGCGTTCCTGAGTGGATCCAAATCAGATATATCATAAGCTCCGCCTTTCCCCTGCCATAATAATGATAATGCTGATTCAAGTTCCGTTTTCTGTACTATTATAGGTGTTTTTAAATCTTTAAATATTCCAGCCTGGCCTATATGATCAAGATGTAGGTGAGAAATAACAACAAATGAAATATCCGCAGGTTTGACATTAATTTTTTTGAGCTGGTTTTCAAGCTTATTTTCATCGGATATCCTCGTTATCGGAAAAGCTTCCATAAGTCCTTTTTCGTGTGTTTTCATTGCTTCAGGAGATATTCCAGTATCAAATAAAATATAACCATCCTTATGCTGTATCAACGCTCCGGAAACAGGTATTTCTATCCACTTCTTTTCAGGGTTTCTGTTAGAATATGTCATGGCCCCTCCTGCTGCACCGGGTAGAAACCAGCCACAGTCTCCGCCAAGCCATCCATAATCCAGAAGATAAATTTTTTCTGCATACATATTTGATTACACCATTAGTTAATACTTAAAGATATCTGGTGAAACATAATATATTTATTAGGTTGATGAGAAAAATAATACCAATTCATAATTAAATACTATAATTCTTATCCTAATAATAGGATTAATAGATGGTGGAACAGATCTGCTGTAATATTAAAATTCTGACAAAACCTGAGATGTATAGTCTTTCCAGGTAGAAACACAGGTAATTCAGCAAGATACCTGGATAAGAGTGGGCTACTCGATGTATTGAATAGGTTATATCTTAAATTCATTAGTATAAAAAATATAGAATGATTTCTCTTCAAAAATCATCATTAAAGATTGCTTTGCCAGTAATAGTAAATATCAACAGTTGATAAATTACCAGACGAATATATACAAACATCTAGATAGAGGATTATTATACAGCGTCATTTTGAAATTACAACAATTGAACTGCTCTATTGGAATGTAAAACTTTTAATACACTTTTACATTATTCAAAGTATGATACCTGAAAGAATGTTTGTTGATAGAATAAATGAATTAAATAATTTAGAAGATTTGAACAATGAAAATAGAGCCCAATTGATCCTGATATATGGTAGGAGGAGAATTGGAAAAACTACGTTAATGTATGAATTTTTAAAAAATAAGGACAACTCTCTATTTTTTATAGCTGATGCAAGTGAAAACATTCTGGATACATTTTCTGATATAGCATCTGAAAAGTTCAATAATGTTAGATTTCAAAACTGGGATAATTTTTTTGATTTCCTCTATTCTATATCGAAAAATAATAGATTTATTGTAGTAATAGACGAATTTCAGTACCTAACATCTGTTTTGAAATCATGGCCAACAATATTGCAAAGGCATTGGGAAAAATTAAAAACAACAAAAATATTCCTGATTCTTTCAGGTTCCCTGATATCTTCAATATACAGAATTGCAATAGGATACGGAACTGCACTATATGGCAGAAAAACTGCTGAAATGAATATAAAGCCATTAAATTTCATTGAGTCCCGTAATTTTTTTAAAACAGATATAAATAATCTTGCTAGAATATATATGGTTCTGGGTGGTGTTCCAAGGTATCTTGAGGAATTCGATTCTGGAAATATTTATAATAACATAAAGAAGAAAATTCTTAATAAAAACTCATATTTGTATAATGAACCAATAAATTTATTACATGAGGAATTTAAAGATTTAACATCTTATTTTGCAGTTCTGGATACAATAGGTTCAGGTGCAACCACTTTTAATGAAATATCGTCAAAATCCAGGATAACACAGAATAAACTATCCAAGGTTCTGGACGTATTAATAAGGGCAGAGTTAATAGCAAGAGAGGATTCAATAATCAAAAGTAATGTCAGGAATAAACATATTTACTATATTAAGGATAATCTTTTTAACTTCTGGTTTAAATTTGTTTATCCGTTTCGAAGTTTGCTGGAAATGAATAATGAAGAAGTAGTTATTTCTAAAATTAAAAATGAAATAAGTACGTTATTCGGACATAGGTTTGAGTTTCTAGCTCGAGATTTATTATTGCATAATCAAGATAAATTGCCATTTGCCATATCTTATATAGGGAGATCCTGGGGGAAACTTAAAAATAAGGTAGGCAGCAATTCTAATTATGAATTTGATGTGGTAATACAGGACTCTCAAAAATACCATACCGGAATATTTGAAGTAAAATATAAAGAATTGAGCTATGGAGATGCGTATAAAATAATACAGAATATGCAAGAAATATATAACAATATAAGTGTGAATAGCCATCCTGTATTCGGCATCATTGCAAAGAATATAGAAAACAAAGAACTTCTCAGGAAAAATGGTTATTATGTATTTGATCTGGATGATTTATAATGCCAAATTTATTTATGAGTTTTAATTTTAAGATTGCTCAATACTGTTAAATGCCAACAATGAAAACATAATAAGAATAATGTATCCAAAGGCCTAGGCACATTGAGGGCATACCGTATTTTTTAGAAGTCCCACCAATTCAGATGCAGTATCTGTGATGTTATCATCCCCTACAATTATAGTAGAAATATTAATATAAAAAATTTATATAATTATATGAATGTATGATCCGGAGAGAATTAAAGGCAATGTTAAAGAAAAACGGGAAAAAAATAAAAAGATAGCCGTTAAACTCTTTATATCTGCTATTTTAATTTATATTGTAATGTTTTCAGTTGAGGCTATTATTTCTAAAAATCTAATAATCAATTATGCATTAATTCTTATATTAATAGGTTTTTCAATAGTAATTATAACCTCTGTTAAATTAATAAATAAAATTAATATAAAACTTAATAAAAAAATAGAAAATCGTAGCAACATAAAATTAATCGAGGCTTTTGTATTATTATCAATAATTATTAGTTTTTCAGTTTATTATTTATTAAGTAAAAACAATATAACACTTTATATTTTAGTGGCTCTTTTACTCATTTGTTCAATAATAATATCTAGAATGATGAATATATTTTATAAACTTCTTAATTCAGGGATAATATCAATAAATACTAACTTTAATAAAAATATAAAATATTCTACATTAGTGGATGTTGGTGGTATATTACTAATACTTGCTATTGCGGATATTATAATATTATTAATATCTGAAATGAGTAGATTCCTGAATTTATTTTCCATATCAATAATAACAATATTTTCTGCAATAATTGTTTTATTAGCATTTTATATTTATAAATCTTATAATTATAAATTATTCAAAATCAATTAAATTATATTTAAATTGAAATCCATTTATAAATAATACTCCTTTAGGGATACATACTATTAGTTTTCTGAATGTTGAAATTAAATATATTTAAAACATTTATGCTTTTACTGAGTGCTTTATTCTGTCGACAAATACATATGTATTAATTAAAGCGTACACCCATAATATCATTAAAACTATCCAGATGAAAATAAATATATCGCCTAAGAATGGAATTTTTAAAGCGCTTTCAAGTTTTATTGTGGAGGTTGCAAACAAACCTAAAGGAAATCCATATGCCCATACTGACAAATATCCGAATGTTGTTTTCCTGAATACCAATATGAAAACTACAATGAAATTCCAGACTTCAAATCCATATAACAATATCGAAATAAATTCTACAGTTCCGAAATTTAAGGTGATATCTCCTATTACTTTGCCAAATGACATTATTGATAACAGATTAATTATTATTAAACTTGAAACACCTACAGGAAGCATTGCTGTTGGCAAGGTGGAATCTGCTTTATTCGAAACGTGGCCCGATAATGCAATAGAACCTATAAATATATACAGGAAAAAGAATATGCCCAGGCCCATTAATACAAGGAAATAAATGGTTTCTGCTATATCTCCATGGTAATAGCCCATTAAGGGTGTTGCCAGGAAAATACTTGTACCGATAGATAGTGGGGGTATTATTATAGCATAATTTATCTCATTTTTGTCTATTTCCTTTGTATATAATCTATAACCAAGTAATATTCCTAGAACCAGTGCAAGGAAATAGCTGAAAAAGTAATTATATAAAGATACTTCTGCTAAAAGTTTTGACATTCCTATTAAATCTATTAATATATGGTCCATTATGAACAATATAATGGGAATTAAGGCTATGAAACTTAATCTCGTTAAGTTATTCCAGTGTAAATATTTTTTATCATGTATTGTAAGCCCCCTTATAGCCCAGAGAATAAATATTACAATAAACATTATAATTCCAAGCCCAAAGAACACCTCTCCTGTATATTTTAAGTCAATATTCACTAAATACTTTGATACTAAAAAGAAAACCTGGGAAACTGCAAGTGTTGCTATTACCATACCGAACCATTCTGAACCGAAAATGTAAAGAATTTTGTTTTTCATCTTACTCTATTGACTATATAGTCAGTAATTATATAAGTATTTTGACTAACTGGTCAAATATTATTTATATAAATAAAGAATAACTGGGTATGAAAGAATTAAAGAAAGATTTAATTCTGAAATCGGCAATTAAAAATTTTTCAATCAACGGCTATGAAGCATCTATGGATGAAATAGCAAGTGATGCAAAAGTTAGCAAGGGTTTACTTTTTTTCTATTATAGAAGCAAGGAAAATTTAATAATTGACGCTGCTATAAAATCAGTTCCATTAGATGTGCTTAATTACATAAAAGCAAAAGAATACAGTGATATCCATTCTATATTATATGACCTGGGTACAAGATTTTTAGATTCATATGGAAATCAGGACCTCAGAAATCTTTTTCTGTATACAATAAGCAATAAAAATAAGTATCCTGAAATAAAGGAAAAACTTAAGGAGCTATGTTTTACAAACTTCGATGAAATTTTCAGTAAAATCAAAAATATATCTAATCTTGATTTTTCATTAGCTAAGAAAAGGTCTTTTTTCGGTTCACTTCTATGCTATCTTATATGGTGGAATGACAATGAGCAGAATATAGAAAATTATGTAGAAGACCTTGTAAACGGATTTCTGAATAAATAAATATTTTAGTTGTATATTTATTACACAACTATCCTCTATATTATACGTATAGTATAATGGATATAAACCTATGACCACGCTTTTATTTTCGGCCCACTTTTAATATTAGTTCTATCAAAGAATCGACCTGCTTAAAGAATACTTTTTCCATTTCCAATTCTTGCATTATACCTTCTAAACCACTATAGGACGGTGTATAATAAGGATATATATCCGTAGCATACCAGTAATCAAAAGTTTTGTCAATCATAGAAGGCCTATTCTTATTTTTTGCCACGCCTATAATTGTTTTAATTAAAGATAGCTGTCTATCTATGATAATATCTATATCATCGTTAGAATTTGCAGAATGAAACATAATCCATCTTTTTATATTTTTTAAAATATGTGAATCACTAATATTATTTGAATGAATTTTGGCGATTTCTACACTAAACCTGATATCACTTGAAAATGTTAAATAAACAATGTTATTATCGACTAAATACTCTGAGAGAGATGCCAATGCAGTTCTTTTATTACCATCAATAAATGGATGGCACCGGATAATTCTCATAAACAAGACTGCTGCTTTGTCATATATAGTAGGATAAATATCGCTATTGTTAAAATTATCATTCATTCGGTAAACAATACTTTTTATTGCGTTAATATTAAGATAATTAGAATCTATAGAATAATGCTTAGCAATCTTCTCATGTATCTCTATAATATTTTTGTATGTAAATTTCATTTAAAAAATTATAATTTTGAAAGTCTATCCATAACTGACTTATACATCGGGTTTTCATTCAGCATTAAATCCATGTATTTATCCACCATTTCCTTTGTTATTTTAGTTTCCATATTTTTCACTATAAACTCTTATAACTTTTATATTTAAATATATTTCTATTGCCATTAAACGACAAATCGGTTATAATGAAACATATTATTTATAAATACATAAAATTTGGGGAGCAATCAAATTAATTTATTCCAGAAATAAATATATAAACAGATCAATTCAGTTACCAATGATGCGCGTGTGCCAGTGTTTTCTACGTACTGGATGTTACCTTACAATTAAGGAAAGAGGAGCTATGCATATATCATCGTAAAATAGATTTAAATATAGAAGATCGTTATGTTATTATGCGTTTATACCAAAATTCCGCACAGGAACTTATAAATGATTTAAATTACAATAAACTTTCTGATAAACTTAAACAATCTTTTGTTGCTTATTACGGTCATAATCCCTCACAGGGAGAATACAATGCATGGAATAATTCGTTTCAATTTATTAAAAATGAATTACAGGAAAATAAATTGTATAATATCTACGTGGTTATAGAATATGAGTTGCCATATAGCGCAAGAAGGATAGATGTTATTTTAATGGGACATGGAACAGAAAATTTTAAAAATATAATTATCGTGGAACTGAAGCAATGGTCTTCGGCAAAGTTATCGGAAATTGAGGGAAATGTCATTACTTATGTCGGGCACCAGGAACGTGAGGTACCGCACCCATCCGAACAGGTGGCTGGATACTATTATTATATGAAAGATTTTATGGAAATTTTTAACAGGGATGATTATGGGTTATACGGATGTTCATATTGTCATAATTATTCTCAAACAGATAAGACCCTGCTGGATGTATCATTTAACAATGTATTGTCAAAATTTCCATTATTCACAAGGGATGATTTCAAAAAATTTGGAGATTATCTTAAAGATAAACTATCAAATGGAAATGGATTAGATGTTTATAATGATTTCATAACAGGCGATATAAAACCATCAAAGAAGCTGATAGATTACACATCAGATATATTGAGAAATCAGAAGGTATTTTCATTGATAGATGACCAGATACTTGCAAACAACACAATAATAGACAGGGCAAAAAAAGCAGCAACGTTCAAACATAAATCTGTTATTATTGTTGAGGGTGGGCCCGGGACAGGTAAATCGGTGATTGCATTAAATGCCATGGCAGAGCTTCTTTCGAAAGGCTTTAAAGTTTACCATGCAACAGGGTCAAAAGCCTTTACTTCATCATTGCAGAAAATAGTAGGATCAGGAGATATGAGAAGTGTAAAAAACTTTTTTTTGTATTTTAATTCAGTTTCACACGCTATAACGAATGAAATAGACGTCTTAATAGCAGATGAAGCCCATAGAATAAGAAAATCCAGTAACAACAGGTATACTAGACCTGAGAGGAGGAGTACTTTGCCGCAGATAGAAGAACTGATTAATTCAGCAAAGGTATCTGTATTTTTTATAGATGAACACCAGCTGGTACGACCGGAAGAGATAGGGAGTATTAAGCTTATAACAGAAGCAGCAAAAAAGTTCGGGGCAAAAGTGTATAATTTCCAGCTAAAAACGCAGTTCAGGTGCAGTGGGTCTGATGGCTATTTAAACTGGATTGATTCCTTATTAAATATAAATGATACTGGTAACGAATTCCTGTCTAAAAACGAAAAAATGGAATTTAAAATTGTTGATGACCCACAAATTTTAAGGGATGAAATGAACCTGCGTAATTCTAAAAATACAAATTCGGCAAGAATGGTCGCGGGCTTCTGCTGGCCATGGAGCAACCCTAACGAAAATGGAACTCTGGTAGATGATATAGTTATAGGGGACTTTAAGGCTACCTGGGAATTGAAAGATTTTGCTAAAATCAAATTCACAAAAAAACCTGAAACACCGGCGTGGAATCTCTGGCCAATTGATCCGTCATGCTCTAACCAGGTGGGGAGCATATATACCATACAGGGTTTTGAATTTGATTATATATTTCTCATATGGGGAAATGACCTGGTTTATGATTATTCTATAAATGATTGGGTAGGAAAGCCTGAAAATTCAAAAGACCCTGTAATAAGAAAAGGAAAAGAAAAGTTTACAGAACATGTCAAAAATATATACAGAATCTTATTAACCAGGGCAAGATATGGCGTTTATGTATATTTTGTAGATGCCGATACACGGAAATTTGTGGAATCAAGAATAGAAATGTACATGGTAAAAAACAGTAAAATTTGAACTCTTGGACAAATATTATACTCAATATCAAGCTAATTTTGATATGGTAATACAGGAAAATTTCAAACCATACAGTAAATCAAAAATTTAATGAGAATAGTTATAGATTCCCCATTTTGCTTTATAGAGCAATTCTCAGGTTAATATATACTGATAGTGTATAATTATCGGTCATATAATTTTTTCAGTTCAACATCAAATGTTATGAGCTGTTTCTTAATCCTTTTACTAATGTTTAATATTATCATATCATTAAAATCATCATAGCTTTTTATATTACTTTTTATTGAAAAAAATACATCATCCTTTTGTGTTGGTATAATATTGACCTTTTCATCATTTATCAACTCCTTTGTTATAGCAACAGGTAAAGAATGCTTAATGAGGAAATAATTGAATTCAATAACAGATATCATAGGTACATATGCCTTATCGATTTTTTTCCACAATTCTAGAGCTTTTTTATGGTTAATATCATTCTCTATTATTATTGCAATAATAACATTTGTATCAAAGACTGCTTCTTCCAATTTCATCACCTGCTTCCCTTATTACCTTTTCTACGTATTCAGCATCTATATTTTTATCTAATTTAATGGATATCTTTGTAATGTCACCTTTCGGTTTTTCCATTATAATTCTATCTTTATCTATATAAACAAGGATTCTATCACCGATTTTTATTCCCAATTTATCTCTAATATCAGCAGGTATTGTAGTCTGGTAATTTCTTGTGATTTTTACTTCTTCCATAATTACTATATTAGTTTACTAGATAATTAAATTTTTGTTTTAAATAATTTGTATAAATTACTCTTTTGGGTTTATCTCAATCTGGATAAATTCCATATCTTATCTATTTCCTGATTAAAATATTCAGAACTATGTTTTTATTATATTATTTACACAGATATTTATTTTATTTGCTCGTTTTAATGTATCCTCACTTTAATAAATTTACTTCCCGGGATTATAAAACTGTTAAAAAGTATTAATATAATAATAAATTAAAAGATAATACCGAATAATTTATTCCCTCACAATTTAGTCGTTTCCTTTGCTCCACTTGCCCTGACTTTAAGAAATGGTGCCAGTATCATGGCTACCACTTCTATAGCCAGTACCACTGAAACTCCGACTGCTATTGTAGCAAGGCTTCCAAATTCCGGCCCCAGGAATACAGGTATGAAAGCCACACCTAAATTCGTAAACACGCTATACATAGATGTTGCAAATCCTGCCTGCGCCGGATCAGTAACATAGCGAGTGGTTAAAGTCATAGCCATGGACCAGTAAGCGTTTCCGAAGATTCCGAAGAAGAAATATCCGGCTCCAATCAATATTACAATCGTGGAATAGGACAGGCTCAATGTCATCACAGCGGTAAATATGAACATCAATACACCGGTAGTAATCAGTCCGGTACGGATTCTATTGTACTTCTCGAATACTGGAGGCAGTATTAATGCACCCAGGGCAGAACCCAGGAAAGCAAGGCCACCAAGAAGGCCTCCGTAGGCAAGTGCCTGGGCTGTAGCCATATGGTGCAGCAACAGGACTGTAGAACCCAGTGACCCGAACATTACAGACATGGCTGATATTGCAAGGCCTATATACCAGTTTTTAACCATTCCTATCCTGAAAGCTCCTCTCAATGACCTCCCCTTATAAGATGTTGGATAGCCACGTATTCCAGGTACAAGCCATATAACGGCTATTATAGCGAGGATAACTGGAATCCACATAGCGCCCTTGAGTCCCAGTGCAGTAAAAATATCTGGCCCGAAGAAAGACCCGAATGCCATACCGAGGAAAAGCATGCCTACACTGATACCTATTACCGTGTGTGACCTGTCATGGAAAAGTGAATCTGCAACACTTCCTACAGGAGCCATAGCCAGCGGGTAAGCTGCTGCTGCTATTATCCCGGTTACCAGGAAAGATAAATAATCCGGTGACAATGCTCTCCCGATTAAGCCTATTATGGACAATCCTGCAGCAGTGTAAAGGGAACTTTTAACTGTGAATTTAGCTGATAACCATCCGGCAAGCAACCCCAGTACAACCATAGTATAACCATAGGTTGAAACTAAAAGGAGTATAGAACTTAAACCTACGTTGAATGAACTGCTAAGTTCCGGTACCAGTGGTGCAAGTATAAACCACCCAAATCCTATTGTAAATAATAGGAACCAGTATGATAAAAGTTTAAACCATTTTTCATCCATGTAAGGGAATAATTACTCTATATAAATGTTTAAGTATATCATCCGTTCCTCTGGAAGTACGGAGATATATTAATCTTCAGGCATATTTTACACTGGTATCAGGGGTTTTGTATATCAAGGTTAAAATTATATGAAATAGACATTATATTCAGATTCCAATTTAACCTGCGGACAAATAAAGATCAATACATTCATTCCTGTCCAGGAGCTTCTGGACTATTTTTCGCCTGAGTAGAACTTATTTCCTTGAGTGTCTTAATTGCGAAGTCTATGTGGCTTTTCGGATCCATCTGGGAGTTATGTATGCCCCTGATAATGCCTTCCTTATCAATAATATATGTTATCCTAGCCGGGATTATGAAACCCTTAGCATCATATGCTTCCCTTATGCTTTTATTCTTATCGCTTAACAGGGTAAACTGCAATTTATGATGGTCTTTAAAAGATTTTTGCTTCTCTTCGCTATCTGAACTCACACCAAGCACAATTGCCCCCAATGGCTTAATTGCATCCCAGTTGTCCCTGAAACATTTTGCCTCAGCAGTACATCCTGGAGTCTCGGCTTTTGGATAAAAATATAATACAACAGATGATTTCCCCTTGAAATCTGCGAGAGAAACTATTTTCCCCAACTCGTCATTCGCTTTGAAATCCGGTGCCTTATCTCCATTTTTGAGTGCCATGTCATACCATGTGTATATACGATTTAAGGTTATGCTTCATTAAAAATTGTACGGAAGTTGATGTTATTAAATGTCCGTTTAACAGCAATACTGGTAATAATAAAAGCCCTTTGCCAACTCCAGCTTCAGTAGATAGTTCATCTCTGTTCACACACTCTTCATTGGCCAATAATTAAGTCTCCAAACCGGTATACACTGTAATTATAATAAAAAATTGAAAACCCTATCCGGGTAGTTTATTGAAATATCCGTGGAAAACATATTACTTTATAAACTTTATAAATAATTAAATTTATTATATTATAAAGTATAAAATATTATGTGCTTATTGATTTCAAATATGGCAAATTCCCTCGAGGAGGTGATAGAATGCAAAAGAATTTTTTCTACCTCATTTTATCAACTTTGATTGCAAACATTGCCTCCAGCATACTATATATTGGAATAACCTGGTATGTTCTAATATCTGTGAACGGTGAAATATTATACGGCTCCATTGTTTTAATCGCTACCATCACAGGTTTTGCAATATCAAATTTTATTGGGAAAATCATAGACAGATACAATAAAAAGAAAATTTTCATTCAATTGCATCTCATTGTTTCACTGTTATTTCTCCTCATATTTTTATTATTGATTAGAAATATTGCGTTGAGCATTACAACACTTTTCATTATATATATGATAATATCAGTATATTCGATGTTTTACTGGAATGTAATATTATCAATAACACAGCAAATATTTAGTATAAAGGAATATAAGTCCATAAACAGCAAAATGGAAATTATCGGGCAAATATCCTCTGTATTTTCCATAATAGCAGGATTTATAATTTATTCAGTAAATTTTTTATTTATAATGATTGCATGTTCCATTGCCTTTGCAATAAGTGCTATGACGTTCAAAAAAATTAAGATTATTGAGGCTGAAAAAAATAATATAAGCAAGTCAACTTTCAGTGGATTCACTTATCTTAAGAATAATAAATATCTATTCTTTCTCTTATTTGCTTTATATACTCCATTTATAGCAATTATTATAGGGAATTTTACACAACCGGCTTTTATCGTTAACGCATTAAATGGAACCCCGGTTATAATAGGTGCAATGGAAAGTATCTACGCGATATCAGCCGTTATTACATCATTGCTCATACCAAAAATGAATGAAAAAAATGAGTTTATATTGATAGTTATTTCTATGATTGTATTTTCAGTGGGAACAATAGCAATGGGTTTAATTAAAATTGTTATAATATTTCTGGGCCTTGAAGCAATACAGGGATATGGAAACCCGGCAATCCGCATAATAAGAAAGACAATAATGATGAAAACTATACCTAAAAAATTTATAGGCCGTGTGTATGGTTCTCTGGAAACAATTTCATATATTGCCAGGATATCCTTTCTTGCAATTTACATATTAATAATAAAATACACAGGGTCTGGAATTTTAATCGCAATACAGGGCATTTTTGTACTGACTTTTGTTTTTGTTGTAATATATTCCCTCAGGAAAATGCAGATTAAAGCACAACCGGATAAAAATCCAAAAAGGTTCTATTTGTCTGGATATTATCAAAAACATAGATGAACTCCGGTGTATTATGTTTTCATAGCCAGTTCAGGACATTTCGTTATATGTACTCTGATTAGGGTTCTGGTTATTTTCAGAAGGCTTTGCTTCACCGGGAAGTTTTGCAAATGCTACTATAAGGCGCACTATTCCGCGCAATATCGGGACGATGCCTATAAATATAATAATTCGAACTATGTCAAGAAGCATTGCATTGTTAGGTATATCACTATAGAAAATGAAAATAGCAATTGATGTAATAGTACTAATTGTACCGGTAAGCAGGAACAATGATGCAGTATGAAATTCATCACTTCCAATTAATTTTCCCACTCTATTATATGCAATATATTGGAAAATTATAGAAACGATGCCTGGCACCAGAAACAGAAAGAGAACGAGTAAAAGTAAAGTGAGAAATGAAGTATTTATTACAGATATGCTATTTGCACCTGTTGCAGAGCTTACACCCGGCACATATACCAGGACTAATAAGCCCGTAGATGCAACTGCTAGTATAGCTCCTGAAATCAGGCTGTATAGCATATACTTAAACGGCGTCTGATTGCTATAATAGTTAGATATAGATTTACCTGCAAGGAAAAGTAAAATTAACCCTGCAATTGAGATTATAAACCCCAATTCTTTGAATATAAGAAATACAGGAACACCAGCAAATTCTAGAATTACCCCCATAATTCCATATGTACGTGCCTGTTTGAGTTCCTGACTCTTTTGAGCGTTATTCATATATTATAGATACTTGTAAATATTAAAAACTTTTGTTTTAAAATCATCTCTAATCCTTTTAATAGTTTTATAACGAATTTAAGTTACAGAATATCATATTATTAGGATGGAATTCAAAAGGCAAATATTAACAGGATAATATTTAGATTCACAAATGGATCGATAAAATATGGAGATGCAAAACATGGTGTTATAAAATAAATGAAATGATGTTTTTCCGTTTCTATAGCCGGTTTAGAATATTTCTTTGTTAGTATCCTGATTAAAAGTTTGATCATTTAAAGCAGGCTTTGCTTCGCCCGGAAGTTTCGCAAATGCTATTATGAGAAATATTATTCCAATGAACATCAGGATAACGCCTATAACTATAATAGCTAGAATTATACCAATAAGTAGTAGCAATGCCGCGGTATGAAACTCATGTATTCCAGTTAATTTCCCTACACTGTCGTATGCCATATATTGAAAAATTATAGAAACGAAGCTTGGCACCAGTACCAGAACTACTATAAGCAAGAATATAGAAATTAGTGACATATAAAAAGTAGATGTGCTACCGGTACTTGATGCAGAGTTAAATATGGGTATGAGTAACAGAAATAATGATATTCCTGCTACAACTGCTAATATGATGCCGGAAATTAGGCTGTATAGCATATACTTAAACGGCGTCTGATTGCTATAATTGTTAGATATAGATTTAACTGCAAGGAAAAGTAAAATTAATCCGATAATTGAGATGATGAGGCCCAATCCATGAAATATAATATCTGCTGGACCACCAATAAATTCTAGGATTATCCCCATAATTCCATATGTACGCGCCGATTCCAGTTCCTGAATCTTTTGTGTATTCGTATTTATGGTATGATAATGGTTATTATAAATTATTGTTCTAAAATTACCCATATTTTAAATAATATTAAAATTATAATGATTTATGATAGAGGACTTATATAAAAAATGGGAACATAATAAATTATCTGATAGTGATTTTCAGGATGATTTATCCGGATTTGGAGATTTTATAACAAAACTATATGATGATTTAAAAATTGATTTAATCGCTGATTTAACTCCATACAAAGCGTATTTTAACATTTTAAAAGTGAATGGCTTTGTAAATTCTATACTGGATAAAAGACCTGACCTGATTTCCACCATATCTTCCTGGTTTGAGAGGGAAAAGGGCGATATAGAACGGATAGCAAAGAAAATTGGGGTGTTATACTTTAGCATATCAATGAGCATCCCGGGAGGGATAGGTATATCAATGACTTTTCAGCCAAATATGTGAAATCTGTATACAATTAGTTTTTATCAGTTTATATGAACGATTTCATTCAGTATGCCGATTCCATATACCTTGTTAGAAAAGGATCAAGAATTTCTATTCGCAGATATATTAAAATATTTCCATATATTGAGCTATAAATAAATGGATAATAAAAAACTTATCGCATTCCGGTCACTTATAATTGCTGCGGGCGCAACTGTGGCAGCATCCTTTGTCGGTGTATATGGCGTTATGATCGGAGCAACAGCAGCAGAAATGGGATGGCTGCAATCTTCATCAAATTCATTAAGCAATTTAGGGCAGATTCTCTGGGGAAGGATAAGTGACAGGGTTGGCAAAAGAAAGCCATTTCTTGTGAGTGGAAGTGTTATTCTTGCGGTTCTATGGTTTTTGCTTCCTTACTCCAGAACTCCGGTTAATTTAATAGTCCTGTATTCCCTGATATCAATATTTTCTGCAATGATAACGGTTAACTGGTATTCATTTATCGCGGATAATATTATATCAGAACGTGGGAGGTTTTTAACACTCATAAACGATATAGCTTCTGCCGGTACAATTGTGTCCTTAATAGCAATGGTTTTCATCCTGGCTAAATATCCTGATGATGTTGTAATACCCTTCAGTACCGCTGCAGCCTCATATGTTATCTCTGCAGTTACTGTGTTTAAATTCAAGGAATCCAGAAGCAAGAGTGTTATGACACGAAATTTATACAAAACCTTGAAAAATTTAAAAAATAACAATGCGTTTTATAAATACTTCAGGGCTACAAATATTCAATCATTTTTCTGGTCAATGGCATGGCCCATGTTTCCAATAACAATAGTTTCAATAATGCATTTTTCACTGGAAATTGTTGCAGTGTTGACTATATCATCAACATTAACCATGTTACTAACACAGTATATTATCGGGAAATTTATAGATAAGGTTAATCGCGTGCCAATTATATTTTTAAACAGGATAATGCTGAGCGGAATCCCATTAATGTATGCATTTTTTAATATTCTGCCATTATTTATATTGCTGGAAATTTATAGTGGCTTTATCGGTTCAATTCAAAATACGGTTACAACATCATATACTCTGGATATTGTGCCACAGAATAACAAGGCTGAATATATATCAATATTAAACGGGTTCAATGGAATGGTTTATTTCTTCGGAGCACTTACTGGCGGTTATGTTTTAACTTTATTTTTGTCTGTAGAACCTTTAAAGATTGCACTGCTGCTGTCCTATTTAATAGTCTTTGCAGGAAGATTTCTGTCATCTTTCCTATTCAGGGGATTGATTGAAGAAAATTCAGGAGGCAGGAATAATAGCGTATTATCAATATTATTTAAGCCAAAGGGGGCTGGTTCTCCATCAGGTGCAGTAATACACCCGAGGTAATTAGAAATAAATGTTTATTGCGGGTTAATCAATTGACAACAGTAAATACCAGATGTGACCAATAAAGATAATGGCCAGCACTCATTCTGATATTCTCCCGTGAATTCATATTGCCTTTCTTATCTTTTTATCTGCAAAGGAATCACCAGGTACAACTTCCATGATTTGTTTTCGTCTCCATGCAATGGTTCTCTCGATTCCATTTATTAAGGTTATAAATTATCCATATTAATATTTGAATTGCTTAAATCCTGGTAATCGGCATGGAAATACGTTGGCTCCAGTGTTGCGTCCTGTATAGTTATGTTTCCGCTTATTACGCCAGTAATCGATGTAATTGGAGTTAATATTCCATCAACAGCAGTATCTAACACAGAGAAACCCAGGGAATTCGACCACAGATTAAGTCCTGTAAGATTTCCGGATGTTGCGGTTATATTGACTTTCCCATTTGATGCAGTTATATGTATAAGCGACAGGGATGTGAGGTTGGCACTTACTGCTGTTATGTGGTATGTACCATTTAATAAACAAGGTGTAATAACACCATCGTGCAATGTTATACTTGTAATATTCATATATGCTGGCTGGGATCCAGAATTTGAGGCTGAATACTGATTGCCTGGTATACTGGTACTGTATGGTACAAAAATAATGGATGATAATAGAATAACTGCCACAATTGGCACAACTATTAGATATTTTTTATTTACCATTATCTCCACCGCGCAAAGCTTTCTTGTCTACTTTGCCAACAAGGGTCAATGGAAGTTCATCCCTGAACTCTATTATTTTCGGTACTTTATAAACCGCTAACCTTTCTTTGCAGAAATTTATTATCTCAACATCCGTGAGTGAACTGTCCTTCTTTACAATAAATGCCTTTACTGTTTCACCGCGATGTGCATCTTTTACCCCTATAACAGCACACTCAGAAACTTTCGGGTTTTCATATATAACTTCCTCGATCTCACGCGGGTATATGTTATAGCCGCCTGCTATAATTAAATCCTTTTCACGGTCGACGATATATACGTAACCATCTTCATCCATCTTTGCAATATCACCGGTATGCAGCCACCCATCTACCAGCGTTTTTGCATTTTCATCAGGCCTGTTCCAGTATCCTTTCATAACCTGCGGGCCTTTAATGAGAAGTTCTCCAGGTTCATTAAGAGGCATTTCAGTTACTCCATCCTCTGTTGAAACAATTTTTTCATATGTATTGGACACAGGCAAGCCGACAGAGCCAAATCTCCTGTATTTTTCCCTCTCATCCTCAACCAGGGGTGTAACATTTGCAACAGGAGAGCATTCACTTAACCCATAGCCCTCTACGAGAATTGCGCCGGTCATTGATTCAAAATTCTTCTGCAGTTCCACAGGCAATGGAGATGCTCCTGAAATACATATTTTTACATTGTCAATATGGTATTTTTTAACATCCTTATATGTAATTATTCCATGGTAAAGTGTTGGTATTCCTGGAAATGCTACGGGCTTTTTCTTATCTATTATTTTTAATGCCGTCTTAATATCCCTTGGATCCGGTATAAGGATAATTTTAGAGCCCTGCAGCAATGGTGTCAACATTGCCGTCATCATGCCGTATACATGGAAAAATGGTATTGATGATAGATAGGAAATATTTTTCTTATACTCTTCAGGCATGTATTCGATTATCTGATATGCATTTGAAATTAAGTTTTTATGTGTAAGTATTGCAGCCTTTGGCATTCCAGTGGTGCCCCCAGTATACTGCAGCAGGGCAGGATCATTTTCAGGGTCAATATCGGCTTCCTTTGATACGAATCGGGATTTTTTAGGTACCTTGCATAAATATATATTGTCGGCTACAGGTATCTTCTTATGTTCTTTTTTAATCAATGTATAGAGCTGTGATACAACAGGTGGCAGGTAATATTGAACCTTCACAACAAGAATTCTTTTCAATTTGGCCGGATATAATGGCAATGCCTTATCTATAAAATCATCCATTACTATAAGTGTATTTGCCCCTGAATCCTTTATTTCAAATTCCAGTTCCCGTATTGTATACAATGGGTTTACCTGTACAATAACAGCACCAAGTTTAACAATCGCAAAGAAATATGTTATGTACTGCGGTATGTTAGGCAGCATAACTGCAATTCTGTCACCTTTGGTGATGCCTAACTCCCCCAACCTTACAGAAATAGAATCAATTTTTTCTTTCAGGCTACTGTAGGTTATTTTTTTGCCCATGAAATCTATTGCAATATTATCTTTATTTTTTTCAACTGAGTCGGAGAATGCTCTGTATATGCTAATATCCGGTATTTCAATGGTTCTCCTTACCCACGGAGGGTAGCTTTTCTGTAAAGCTTCATCAAGGCTGTTAACCTTTACTTCAATCATTTTATCACCATTCTAATATCTGCCATGACCGTGTGGGCCGCCAGGAATGAAAAGCCAAGGTTTAGATTGTTCATACTGAAAGACCCTGCCTTCTGGTATGATGCATTTATAGTCACATTTGTCTGGGTTATCTGGTTAGCTGTTATTGTGAAATGGGGATTTTCAGATATAGTTAGATTCACGTATGATGTGTTTGTGGCATATATATGGTATGCATATAAAGTAACATTGGTACCTACCGCACAGGGTGAAGTGATTGTTGTAGATGTTGTGGAATTTATGTATTTTGTAAGTACCATACTGGAAATAACGACTTTGCTCATAGTAACTTTATATTCAGTAACACCACTGACGTTGATAGTTTGTATCTCCGGGTTAGTTAAGGTCATTTTAGATGCTTTAATAGAGAAATCGGTTAAGCTTATAGACTTTGCGGTTACTGTTCCTGATGTTACCGCTGCATATGAAACACCGGAAACTATGCTAATTGCAGCTAAAGCAATTGCAATAGTAATTAATTTATTCCTCCTTGCGTGGATATTTTTTGTATTGTCAATAAATCTTGATATTTATATCACCTTTTACAGTAAATTATTATTAGTGACTTATATAAACATGACTGCAGGGAAGTTATAACTCTTAATTAGTGTTTAGAAAGCTCTATTTCTCTATAATAACATTAATTAACCATATGCATTTATATTTACTTATGGAAGAAGGAAGTGGGCATATAGAAGTAAAGAAAATAAAGGGGAAGCTGTATGCGTATTACACGGTAAATAAATGGGACAAAAGAACAAAAAAGGAAATTAAAAAAAGCAAGTATATGGGAAGAGTAAAAGATGATAGGATAATACAGAAAGATTTTGTATTGCCAGAAAAATCTCTGCAATATGGTGATATTGCATTATTAATGGGTCTAAATAAGGATTTAGTCATTAAAATACTAAGAGGTTTCACAAAATATAAAAGGGAAATTATTGTCCTTGCTTTTATAATTTCATTATATGGCTCACCATTAGCATTTTCTAAATATTACTATAAAAGAACATTTTTATCATATATATGGCCAAGAATCAGGCTCAATGAGGAAAATATCCCGGGCATTTTAAAAGAGCTTTCCAGTGAACGGAATTTGTATGAAAGCATGAATACAATAGAGGAAAACATGTTATTGATGCATATAGAAATATCCATAAATGTACAAACCCTGAATAAAAATAACGCAAGCCCGGTAATAATAGATATATTGATTGATGCTTTGACCTTAAAAGTAATAAATGTTAAGCATATGGCCGGAGTTAATGATTCTGTTGGCCAATTTATAGATCTTTGTGACCGCATTGCAAATAATAACGGCGTAATAATTCCTGAGGGCAAGTATTATAATAAAAAAAATCTAAAAATTTTGATGGATGGCAAAAGAAATTTTATAATGGAAATAGATGAAATTCAGTTGCCAAAAATTAAGGAAATGTTAAAGATAGATAAGTTATTGCTAAAACGGGAATATAATGAATTGTTAAAACATGATTTATATTATACGAAATACAGTTCCGGGAATATATTTTATTACTTTTTTTACGATAAGATTCTGAATGGAAGGGAAATTATTGAGGCAAACGCAAATGTAAAAATTGTACTGTCAAATCTGGATATAAATCAGAATCTGATCTATCAGGCCATAAACATAAGAAATTTTCTCTATAAAAAATTACTATATTCCAGATACAGGATATACAATGACAGTTTTTACTTAAAAAATAATATGTCCGTGGATGGCTATCTCATACTCAATTCAATAGCCCTGGAAATGTATTTACTATTGTACAGATATTCTGACTTTATTTATCCATACAGGAGCAAATATATAGATACTCTGCTACTTGAACTGTCCGGAGTGGATTTGTTTTTAATTAAGAATAAGTTATACTTGCCTAAAATTACCAAAAATATTGATAAGAAATTAAATTCCATTAATAAAGACATAAACATAAAAGATTTTGAATCCTTGATGCTTTACAGAAAAATGTAATTCAGTGTAACAATGCAGAATATGCTTTAAAGGCTAACTACATTTCAGCTGGAAATGTCAAGAAGTTCACACCTAATTTTTTTATTTAAGCTATATATTAAGGAAATATTCCAGAAACATCGAAATATGAGCAGAACTAGCATGAATTTTTCTATATTATCAATATAATTTATCGGGGTAAATGCGTGTAAGAGCTGCAAGAGTACAGGTAAAATTTAATAGATATACAGATATTAATATCAGATGAATGTTGATGATTTGTTTATTTATGATTTAAAATATGGAAAACTCAATGGCCAGTTAATTAATAATGAATTTTATGCCATAGGCGATGTGTATATGAACGAAGATTTGCCGGCCATACTTGAAAGGCTTGAGGATTATGGGTATGTAACTGAACAGGGCTCAGTATTCGATTTAAAATGCAAGTACTGTGGCGGGGACAACTTTATGGTAGTCCCGTTTTCTGAATCTGGTAATATTGCCATGGATATAGATAAATCTCCACCTGACCCGGATAATTTAAAAGAAGTTTACATATGCAGGGACTGCAGAAAAATTAATATTCCGGATGGTAAATGGAATAAATATAAAAAGTACTTAATAAAGGATATGGTAAACAACGTGGCGGATGCACTGCATGAATTTATAAAAATACTTGATGAAAATAAATTAACATACGAAATACCTTCCATGATAACATGTAAATCCAGAAGTCATATTTTCAGTGTAAAAATAACGGTAGATTATGATTACTTTATTGATATATATTCACATGCTGATTTCAGGGAAGTACTGGAAAATACAGAGTTATTCAAATCTGAATTTCCTTCCAGAAAAATGGCTATTTTTAATATATCTGATAAATTTACAGATACGGGTACAGGCAGCGAAATTGAATATTACAGTGCGACCAGCAAGGACGACCTTGTCCTGAAATTGAGACAGTATGTAAATAAAATTTTAACTTCTAAAGAGTACAGGTTTGGCATAGATGAATTTGACAATATTTTGTTATACGGGCTGGAAGAAAATAATGTATACGGCATAGAGACATTTTCATCCGGGAACACTTTGTATTTCCTTTCTAAATTCCTGATGCAGGGGGCATTGCACGGCCAGAACGGACTCTATATAACCACAAGATATTCTCCGGATTACATATTAAAAATTGCGGATAGTTTTGGCATGAATATAAGGCAGCTGGTAAACGACAAAAAAATATTCATATTCGACGGTAACTCCTCTCTGGAGAAATTCCAGCACAGTGAATCAGACATATGGAAGATTAGAGACCATATATCCAAGGTTATTGCGGAAATTGGCAAATATATTACAAAATATAATATAAAAAGGCTGGTTATAGACTCAATAGAGCCACTTGAAATTAACCCGGGTGAGGATAGTATAAGATATCTTTTCAACGAACTGAAAAATCTTGACTGTGTGACCATGGCAACAAAATATATCAATAATATAAATTCAAATTCAATAGAGGATATGTATTTTACAGGAATAGTTGAAATTGGAACGGTAATTGATTTAAATTCCATTAAAAATATTATTGTGATAAAAAAATTCATGATAAGGGATAATTCCAGGAGGCTGGTTGAATACAATATAACAGACAAAAACACACTCGAAATAAAGTGACATGCATGGGGAAGAAACCGTATTTTATTGTATTTCTCTCCATAATTTTCATCGTGCTATATTTATATTTTCTGGTAATTTCACTTATATCACTGGATAAAACTATAGCCACAAAATTTCTCACTGTATTGCTCATATTGATAAATGGCTTTTTTATCATGCATACTCTGGAATATTTATATTATTATTTAATAGCATCATCAAAATATGAGCAATCAGTGGCATATTATTTCAGCAGATATTTTCCATTCACCACAACTGTGTTTATCGCCTGTTACAACGAACCGGTGGACGTTCTTGAAAATACTATATTCAGCATAAAGCAGATGTGCAAACGTGGAAATGATTCACCATTTATTCTTGACGACTCAACAGATAAAAAGACCATAGAGGATATTAAAGAACTGGCACTAAAATACAGGATTGGCTACATACACAGGGATAACAGAAGAGGATACAAGGCCGGTGCATTGAATGACGCGCTAAAAATAACAGATTCAAAATATTTTGCAGTATTTGATGCAGATCAGGAACCACTGCAGGAATTTCTGACTGAATTAATTCCAATAATGGAAGACAACGATGACCTGTCCATAATCCAGGTACCACAGAAATATGTAAACAATAATACTCCTGTAGCTAAAGGTGCCAACGATATTCAGGAAGTATTTTATAATTTTATAACTGAGGGAAAAAGCCTTGAAAATAGCATGTTCTCATGTGGTTCCAATGTTATATACCGGACGGAGACAATAAAAAGTATCGGGGGATTTAATGAAAAAAATGTTACAGAAGACCTGGCAACATCAATTAAATTGCATGAAAGCGGGTACCACAGCATATATTATAACAGGCCCCTTGCTTCAGGTGAAGCACCACAAACACTTAATTCATATTTTATACAGCAATCGAGATGGTCACAGGGTTCCATAGGCATTTTTTTTCAGGTAATAAAATTGTTATTTAGAAGAAAGAAGCTGACTTTAAGGCAAAAAACAGGATATTTTGTTTCTACATCCTGGTACTTCGTGGGTGTTGTAAACATGCTTATGCTGGTATTCCCGTTGCTATTCATATTTTTTAATATTGTATCCATAATTACTCCTGAAAACTATATATTTATATTCGCATTTTATATAATATTTAACTTCTTTGCATTTTCTTCGTCCGTTTACAGCGTGGAGAAATCAATAATTCCCGTAATGCGGAATATGTCCCTTACATTTATATCCAGCCCGATATTTATTAAATCAGCAGTTTTTGCATTGATTGGAAGAAAGACTTCATTTAAAGTTACACCAAAAGAAGATTCTTCCAGAATTCCGTTAAAAGGTGTATGGGCACAGCTTTTAATATTTTTTATAACCGGTATAGGGTTCATTTACTCGGTATATAGATACCTGATTTCAGGTACTCTGGAGTATTTATTAAATGGAATTTTTATGCTGTATTTCTTTTCTTTAAGCTCTACCCTGTTTTATTATAACAGATAACTTATACCTCTTTTCCCAGAAAGTATCTGGAATATGCGCTATATTTTCCGGTGCATAATAATTTTATGTTATAAACTTATTAATTATATAAAATATTTTGTCATAATTTATATACTTTAACATTATTGCTCTTTATGAGTTTTAAGGCTCTTGTTTTATTTGGTTCATCTACAGATTTACTTGAATCTTCTTTTTCTTCCACTTTGCGCCTTGTTGAATCCTTCGATATAGATTCTGTCAAAATTTTATATTCATCATTTGCAGAAGATCAATGCATTAAATTAAAAGAACTGCTTCAGAAAGTCCTGAAAGGCGAAAGCATAACGATAGCTAGCGAACAAATTAATGAAAGCGGATATGAAACACAATTCGACAGATTAATAGATAGCAACACTATCCTAAGTCCTACCTCAGGTTCAAAGTTTTATGCTTTCGTATCCACAAAAATAGCAGTGGAGAAAAACACAACTATAATCCATACCATGTTTCCTTTCGGTCCGTGGAAGGGAATGTTTTACCCATTTGTTCCCAGATTCTTCCAGCCAGTAAAAACAATAAATGGAGACATACAACCTCAAGAAAAAGTAAGGAACATATTCGACAATGAGGAAGTAGTTAAAAAGAGCATTAGTGAGTTTACCCATCAGAAACTCGGTGCGTATAAAATAAGTTTCAGGGTGGGCAATATGGCATTAAAATTAAACTTAAACGATCCGCTGAATTATTATGATGGGACACCGGATGTTTTAACCTCTCTGGAAATAAGCAAAAATGGTGTTATGTCCTTAAACAAAACCGATCCTGACAGTATAATTAAATTTCAGTTTGAAAATAAAGCTAAAAATTTTAAATTATCTTATAAAAAAGAGGGTGAATTCAGGCAAATTGAATGGAGTGCCTTTCAGGACATGAAAAATTTAATTAAAATAGCGATAGATGCCGATCTGGAAAATCTCAATAAGGATAACTCAGGAAGAAATGCTATATCACCTGCAGATATTATCGGGCTTCTGGGATTCGAAGATATAAAAGTTGAAGGAGAAAATCTAATGGAACGGCCCATAGAAAATCTCGGAGATCAGGTTAAAGGCATTGTTGTGGATACAAATCTTGTTTACTCTGGCATATTAATGTACAGGGGCGTGAAAATGATGATTCCATATTGTACCTATGTTGAAATAGCCAACAGAAGATCAGAATTGCTAAAATATGACGCGGATAACAGAATTAAATATGTATATGGCACGTTTCTCTGGGAAAGCTTAACCGAATTGATGGATCGCAATCAAATGCTTCGTACCGAGGCTTTTTTCTGTGATGGGGTTATTCCAATGATTGACCCGCTTCTGATTAAAGACTGTGCAATAGTGACCAGGGACGAGGGTGCGTACAGGCATTGGCTGGACATTTTCCCGAGAAATGTTATGGTAATGAAAGCTACACAGAATGTGTCTGAAAATCGGGCAAAAATTGTATTTGCTTTAATGTTGCTTTCTTCAATGATAAGGGAATTAAAATTCTCCAATTATAATTGAGTTATAGATTATTTCTTAATTATAAGAAAATTAATTTAAATTATTACAATGCTTATTAAAATAATCTTCTAAAAATTCCGAAATTCTAGAATTTTCAAAGTCCATGTATTGATTAATTATCATGCACACATCCTCCTTTGAATCGATGCCTTCAAGTATTTTTGTAGCTTCTTCAGTTCTGTTAACTGCAGATAATATGCATGCCTTCTCTATGGCGTATAAAGCATGTATAATATTTTCTTCCTTATCGGGAAGAGTATTCAGCAATTGAATTATTTTCTCATGATAATTCTTTGTGATTGAATCTTCTATTGCCGGATTCAATATATCGCAGATTTCTTCAATATCATCGTCCATTTCAACAGCCCTGCCGAGGTATTCAACAGCTTTATCGTATAAGCCCAGGTTGCCATAAACAGTATAATATGCCCTTTCTATTTCAGGGCCTTTATCCAGTTTTGAAATCCTGTTGAGAATATCTACCGGTTCATCTTTCACACCATTATGGGAGAGCTCAATTGCATAATTAATTCCATATTGTACAGAATCCGGTTGTTTATCGTATAGTGTTTTAATTGGCAGCAATGCATCCGCATGTTCCCCTTTTTCAGAGAGGGCATAGAATTTGTAAAAGATGAATGTTTCTTCCTCAGGGTATTTTCTGGCATTTTCCTCTATAATGGATAAGGCAAGATCATATTGTGCGGTTGTTACAAGCATCTTTATATATTCTTCGTTTGCCTCAATATTGTTGTTTCTTTTAATATATTCCTTAAATATACGGTTACCCATATCGTATTTCTGTTCAATATAGTATACCTTTGCAAGATTAGATGCCATGTCAAGATTATCCAGAGCACTATTATAGAAATCTTTTGCAATTTTCTCTGCATTATCCATATCCCCATTATCGAGCAGGAAATCAGTAATTCTCACCAGGTAATCCGTATCCGCAGTATTTTTAAAGGCATCTAACAGAGCCTTGGTAAATTCAAATGCGCCTCCTGTTGCCAGTTTAAGCTCAACCATCAGGTCATTTGTGATTTTATCGTTTTTCCTGAAACGCAGGGACAATTTTAATTCTCTTTCTGCCATTTTATAGTTTCCAGCATCAAGGTATAGTTCCGCCAGGTCTCTGTGCCCATCCGGATCAGATGGGTTTTTCTCCAGGGATAACTTGTATGCGGATATTGCATCTTCTGTTCTCCCTAAATTATTAAGTGCCCTGGCACGGTTATAATAGGAAAATTCATAATCCTTATCCACTTTTATTGCCTTGTCTGCAAGGTCAAGAGCTTTTTCATCATCTCCCATCTGTAAATAACATAAACTTTCCATGGAGTAATGTGATGCGTCACCGGGGTCCAGTGTTTCTATAAACTCCAGTTCCTTTATAGTTTCCTCAAAATCGCCGCTGTGAAATAATATATCCGATTTGAAATCATGCAGATCAACGTTCCTGGGCAATATTGAAATTGCCCGGTTTATGGTTTCTAATGAACCGGCAAAATCACCTGCCTCGAATAATTTCTGGGCTTTCTCTGTCAGTTCATAAACATTTTTATTATCAGTACGAAACATAGAACTTAATTTATGAATGCATTATTATGTTTTCTAATAACATGTGCCCAATCTTTTGCCGGTGCAAGGTAAAAAATTATATCTAAAAGAAATTGAAATTTTCCAGTGCCACAGGATTAAATAAAAATATAATCCATCATCTCTTTTGATATTCCAGTTTCTTTTGCATAATTTTCAACATCATTTGATAAGATTATTTCATGTGCATTTTTCATAGCAATACCCTGCTGTTCCTGATTAATATTTTTCCACCTGGAAAATAAGAGTATTTCTTCATTGGAATTGTGCTCTGTGAGAGTTTTATAAAATAAAGGCAACCGTACATTGAATAAAGGATTCTCACTTAATTTCCATTTATATAAATTATTGAACAGTGTTTCTATCAATTTATGATCTGCAATAAGGGTGTTTATTAATTTTGATGTTGAACTATCATTCTCTTTTAATAAAGGAAATACAACAGCTTCTTCAATGTTAACATGGATATTTAATAAAAATTTATTGAAATCCATTAATTCAGCGCTACCTTTCTGGAGTATATTATTATAAGCTATTATTCTGATTCCAGAATGTTCGAGCATGAGCAATTCTACTGTATCCATTAATATACATTCTACTGGCACTATAAAAGTTATGGTATTATACCAAACCATGATTCGATCGGTTTGATTATGTCAATTACCCTTGTATTTCTGTATATTTTAATATAATTTTGATTTATAAGAGCTTTCATAATTTCCGATCCCAGGGCTCCGCCAAGATGGTATTCTTTTTCTGTTAAATCCATGCACCCATAAGCAAATATTCTTCCATGCTTTTTCTGCACAGGTATATTCACTCCCAGCCTGGTTAGTATAATTTCTCCGGAATCTGTCAATTCATATTCAGGCTTATCATTCTTAATGGATATCCATTTACTGGATAACAATAATTTTAATAACATAACCCCGGATTGCCCGGCTATATGATCATAACACCTTCTGCCGTTCTGAAATTGTTTATGTGGATCGAATTCCGGCAAATTATCCGCAGTTACAGATGTTGCAATGTTGTCAAGCCATGATGTTAATGATTCTATGGATTCTGGTATAATTTTATAATATTTTTCTCTGCCTACCTGCCATCCATGGACTATTCCGTAATTCTGGAGTATCGATAACTGTGCAGATATTTTCGGCTGTGATACATTGAAGGTGCTGGATAATTGGTTAACGTTCAATTTGCCCTTTGAAAGCAATAAAATAATACGCAACCTGACCGGATTTGATAAACAATAGAATAGCCGATCAGGCAATGATTTTGCACCAGGGTTATGATTTGAATCGTATTTGCCCTTTTTACTAACATTCTCCAAATTTTTCAATCCTCTATATTGTCCAGTATAATTATATGTATAATAACTTGCCTATACATAAGAATTTCAGTATATATCGTCCCATATAATATATTCAATATTATACAATATTCATGGGAAACAGCTATAAGCAGGAAATAAATGAAAAAGCAAATAGAAAATATGGATTGATTGTTGCACTCCTTATTTTCGCTATTATGGTAGTATCTAACATACCAACACCGCTGTATGCATTGTACGCAATTAAGTTCAATTTCGGGTCTCTAGCAATAGCAGGCATATTCGCAACCTATGTGGTATTTCTTATTCCATCTTTATTATTCTGGGGCCAGTATTCCGATGTAAAAGGCGGGAAAATCCCCATTATTCTCGGGATTATTTTTGAGATTGCAGGCATTATATCTTTTTTCCTGGCAGGCAATATATCAGAACTATTCCTGGCCCGGGCTTTTCAGGGCTTAGCAAGTGGTGCAATATCAGGGCCTGCCAGTGCCTTATTATTTCATTATCGTGGCAAGGCAGGCGCAATTTTAACATCTGTCTCAACATCATCTGGAACCGCAGTAGGGCCACTATTAGGCGGGGTTATGGCTGAATATCTTCCATTTCATTTGAAGTTGGTATATATCCTATCATTAATAATCATCATAATTCCAGTCGCCCGTATTGCTCCTATGATAAATAAATTAATAATAAATAAGCGATCCAATCATAATGTTTTTGAATTTCATTTTCCAAAACTGGATATGGCAGAGAAGGGTCTATTTACATTAAGTGCAGCCACAGCATTTATTGCATGGTCTATAACTGCATTCTATATGTCTATGTCACCACTTTACATTATACGATTACTGAGTATTTCCAATATAGCCATAACAGGGCTAATAGTGTTTTTGATGCTGGGGATAGCCTCAATAATGCAGATTTTATCAATGAAAAGTACTATATTTTCTTCCTTGCTCACAGGTATGATATCCCTTACTATTGCAATTGCTCTTATTGTAATATCGTTCCCATTTAAATCCATGGAAATTTTTATTGTGGCAACCATTATGACAGGAATCGGGCAGGGATTTGCTTTTACAGGAGCTACCAGGGAAATTAGAACAATTTCACCTCCATTAAAAATGGGTGGGGTTTTATCAAATTATTATATCATAATATATTTTGGGGTTGGAATCCCCACAGTTATTTTAGGACTCATAGACATGATTTCTGGATTATTCAGTGGAATTCTATATTATGGCTCCTCCCTGATAATTTGTTCGCTTATAATTATAATATTCCTGCATAAGTATAGAATAAAAATTGCAATAGATTGACATTATGATAAATTTTATAGGCTGCGTCCATATTTTTCTCTTTATATATACATATTAGATCTCTTCAGAACACTCTCTCTATCTTTAGTGTATTATAGGCACTTTTCATTTATTGTCTTCTTTACCTTTGTTGCCTGTAGAAATTAATCAGGTCATTTAATTCAATTAAACCCCCGGACTCATTTATTATGGCTTAAGGTTTCTAGTGTGGAATCCTTGTTATACAAGATATATACTATTAAAATAAAATTTATATCTAGTTGATATTATTTTCTGGCGAAAAGCACCCTGTTGTCCAGATACTGCCATATTACTCCGGTGGAGCTAAATCCAGTATGTTTGAGTAAATCTATGTGTTCCTCAAGGCTAACATTCTGATCGTGCGATCCTGAAGCGTAGCGCTTTGACCTTTCCATTAATTCTTCCCTAAATACCCCACTATTTAATATGTATTCCCACCATTCTTCCCAGTTCATAGCCTTATCTCTGGAAATATTAAGTGCGGATATATTATTTCTTATTTTTGAATACATATCATGCAGGTCAACAGAATCTGTATTGCTCCTGAAATGGTCACCGTCCATGAAAATTCCGCCATCTTTCAGGAGTTTATAGAAATTTTCGTATACGTTTGATAAGTTATTGCGCGGTATCCAGTGCAATGCAGTTGTGGATACTATTGCATCAAATCCCTCGTCTGCAAGGTCCTTTGCCCATGCATTTCCTTTAAGGTCATATTCGAGTATCTTTACCCTGGATCCATATATAGATGCATTGCTTTTGGCAAGTTTCAACAGTACCGGGTCATAATCTATTGAGTATATTCTGGCATCTTTAAATCTCTCTGCGAGCCTCACACTGAATGAAGCGGGGCCACATCCAGCATCCAGTATTCTATTAACTTCTGGATGTGTTTCTTCTATTACGTCCATCATAAATGAAAATCGTTCCTCCCTCATCTCTATAAGTGCGTTTTGCTGCAGTTCCCAGCTTGATAGGAATCCATCATAATTTATTACCATATACAATAGATAATAATATGTAAATTAAATTTTGCCAATAATGTCCATAATTCTATATGTTTATAGGTTTCTCAATATTCATGTGAATATAACAGGTCTGCTCATTGAATCATTGTATAGCGCTCTCTTATGGTAAAGATTACAGGCGTATATAATAAAACAATTCGCAAAAGCTTATATACATTAGTGTCATACTAATTTCATATGGTAGATAATAAAACAAAACAATATTCTAACCGGCTGATGACTGGGCAGGTTGGAACATGGGGGGCAATAGCTGAGGAAATATCCGCTATGGCACCTGCATGCGATTCAATAGCATTTGTTGTATCATCGGCAGTCTTTGCATTTTTCCTTACGCCATTATCCTTTATTATTGCGACATTGACAATGTTCCTTGAAGTAAATACTTTATACCATTTATCAAAGAGGCATGCCAGTGCTGGTGGATATTATGGATATATAGCAAATGCATTTGGGCCTGTTCCAGCAATAAGTGCAGGGTTGATGTACCCTATGTACCAGACAGTTAGTACAGCAGCTATTCCGGTATTCGTAGCAGGCGTAGTCCTGCCTGGCGTTGTCATGTACTTTCTTGGAGTAGGAATGCCCGCATGGATATGGATACCTTTTATCCTGGCATTTATTATAGTCCCTATTGTCATTGCCATTGTCGGGATAAGGCCACAGATGAAATACATACGTGTAGCTGGATTCTTTGAGATTATTTTCCTTGCTGTGCTTTCAGCTATTATAATTATAAAGGCGCCGGACAACACATTGAATGTATTCAATCCTTTTGCGTGGCCCCAGTACAGTTCATGGTTTGCCCCTGAAGGAGGGGTTTTTACCGGAGTAGGGCTGGGAATGATATTCGGGCTTACCAGCTTTATTGGATATGGCGGTTCTGCACCGCTTGGCGAGGAAGCCACAAATCCTAAGGCAATTACAAGATCGCTTACTTTTGGCCTTTTTATTGTAGGCATAGTAATGACAGAAGTAGCATATGCACAGATAGTTGGTTGGGGAATACCCCTGATACAAACATTCAGTTCAAGTGGAATTCCTGGAATTATTGTTGCAACTACGTATACTGGAATAGTAGGTGGTGTGATGTTTGCACTGGTGGCATTCAATTCAGCCTTTTCTGATGGCGTTGCAATGCAGGCAAACGCAGGGCGGGTTTATTTTGCTATGGGCAGGGATGGGATTATTCCAAAATTCTTTTCATTTATACATAAAAAATATGTTACGCCTTCAAAGGCATTAATATTTGTAGGTGTGGTTTCATCCATAGTGGCGGTGCTATCCACTTTCATTGTAGCTATGGGTGCAGGCGTAAGCCCCTATGCCCTGATGGATAATAAGGCAAGTGACCCTGTAATAATAAAAGCACTTACAGATACATTCCAGTTTCTCACAACCATGGCTCTCGCCGGATTAATTATAACACATATTCTCCTTAATACAAGTGTAATGACAATGTTTAGAAGATTGAAGGAGAAACATACTGGCATACGTGATGTTGTATTGCATATGACCCAGCATTATCTATTCCCTTCTATAGCAACGGTAATATTTATCTTCGTTCTTTACGAGTCGGTTGTGCCACCGGTGTATCCCATTACATATGCTATACTAATCATCGGTGTTTATACAGTGTTTTCTGTAGTATACGCACTTTATATAAAATATAAAAAGCCGGAACTGGCAAAAAAGGCAGGTAAATATGTAAATATTGTAGATGAAGAACACGACAAAAGTTAGATTCTCCTGTGATAATCTGGAGAATATTTTATTAATTCTTTTGTGAAATCATTTAGTGGGGTATTCATTATATTATCAGTATAATTCTCCTCTATTATTTTTCCGTGGTTCAGAATATAGACATAGTCTGAAGCAAATGCAACCCTGTTAATATCGTGGTCTATATAAATTATTGATATATTTTTCTTCAATTGCTTGAGAAAATTTAATGTTTTAAAGAGCGTAATTGAATCCATCATGGAAAAGGCTTCATCCAGGACTATAAACTCAGGTTCAGGGATTATTGATATTGCTAAGGCAAGTTTCTGCAGTTCTCCCCCGGACAATGAATGCCCGTAACGGTCTTTGTAAATGCTATAATCCATCCCTGCCATCTCCAGCTTTTCAATAGCATCGCTAATTTCTACATTATTGATGCTTGCAGCTGTTGAAACATGCCATTCTACAGTTTTTACAGGATTCATTGATATGTACGGGTCCTGGAATACATACCTGACAGACCCGGCAGTTCTAACCGGTGAATTATTGTAAAGGATTTGCCCTGCATAATCAGTATCGTAGCCGGTTATTATGTTAGCCAGTGTTGTCTTTCCAGATCCTGATGACCCTGTAATCCCGCTGATAACATTGTTCCGGAATGTTGTAGATATACTATCAAGTGCATATAAATCATGATATTTCATATATCCTGATCTTATCTTATAAACTTTTGATATACCATCAAGCTGTATCATTTTTCCACCCCGGATAATTTATGCAGCGTACGCCATGGTTATTTATAGTTCTGTATTCAATCTGTGTTTCACATTCTTTAGTCCAGTACCTACAATTATTGATAAATACGCATCCTCCGTATTTTTTATTATTTATTTCTATATATTCTCTATTGCGGTTTGAATATAATGGTACATATTTCAGTAGGGTGTCAGTATATGGGTGGAATGGCCCACCAAGTATGCGTGAATATTCACCATCCTCTATTATTTCTCCGCCATAGAGTATGTAAACTCTGTCACACACCTGGAACAATGCGTTTACATCATTGCTGGAAAAAAGTACAGAAGCTTTCTTTTTAATAGTTTTTAACATAATAAGAAGGTTATATGTGGATATTGAATCAAGCCCTGTTGTAGGCTCATCCAGCACAAGCAATTCAGGATTTGTAAGCAAAGCCATGGCAATAACCACACGATGCCTCATTCCATCACTTAACTGGATAGCCTTCATATTAAATATTTCAGGGTCAAGGTTCAGTTCTTTGAATAATAACCGGACATATTCCTTATCAAAGGATTTCCAGTCATAAAGCTTGCCTATCTGAAAATTTACCGTTTTGAGTGGCTTAAGGCTGTTAAAAGAATCCTGTTTAACGTAAATAGCCACACGCCGGTATTTTCCATAATTTTCCTTCCGGTATATACTTTTTCCATTGTACAGAACATCTCCTTCACTGGCATATATATCTCCCATAATGGATTTCATAAGTGTAGTTTTTCCGGAACCATTTGCACCCAGTACACCAACTATTTCATGGTCTTCAACATGCATATTGATATTTTTTAAAATCTCTGTATATTTCTTATCACTATAATAGCCAGAATGAAGGTTGTTGACCTGAAGCATAAAAGTTAATCAGGGGAGTATATATAAATATTAGTAATATACTAATAATTAAGTCAGGATTTTTTAGAAAGTGCTTTCAATCCACCTTGAACATTATCATTAAAATATTTTTCTAATTTCAATTAGACTAATCTGAATTAGACTAAAATAAATTTCATTGTTTATTTTTATAATCAAAAACCCCAGCATTTTCTTAACAATTCCGGTGATTTCAATATATGGTAAAGACTCGGGATTTTTATTATTTAATGCATTAAAGTGCCAGGTATCTTAACAACTGGAGATTTTTAACCAACTTATATTGCATTTTTCCTTCCTCCTGCCTAATATGGTGTGGAGATTAATACAGTGTCACAGATTCTATTACGGATATATCATCTCCGGAGTCTCCAGAGAGCAGAGCATTATTCGTTTAGCATAATATGTCTTAACATACATGGAATTTAGGTTATGAATATATAAGTGCAACCATAAAAAAGATTTGTTCAAATAAAAAATTGATTTTGTGATTAACCTGTTAACTAAATATCTTTATACGCATATATAATTCTACCGTGTGGTACAGAGCGAAACACATGGCATAACACTGGACAGTAGATTTAACATGAGAAATTCATTTATACGTGGATTTTCCATGCTCATAGTCCCACCAGTATTGCTTGTTATAATTTTACTTGCTCATAATTTCTATTCCCTGGAGTATTTTCACGTGGTTGCAGGATCAATGTGGACTGGAATGGATCTCATACTGGGAATATTTTTTTCCTATGTTATGAGGGGATTGGATAATTTCGAGAAAACCAGAATTTCCATGAGATTGACACCAACTATGCTATACTTTATGCCCGCAATATCAGCATCAACAATCACAGCCGGCATATATACAGCAATGGCACTACACATACCATTTTCATCTCCATATATCATAGCTGCTCTTGTTATATCTGCAATTCTCTTTATTGAAGGCATAGGGATTTTCCTGCCAAACGAACTCCGTGTTTATAACGAAATTCTACATGGTGCAAAGAACACAGAAAAAATTGTGCGGTTAACAATGTTAAACCTTAAATTATCACTGATACAGGTAATATTCCAGATTGCTATAATTTTGATTATGGCACATTTTGCGGTGGGGGTAGATTTTTGAATAATTCAAAAAATATTGGCCATGAAATACGTATGGGAGTTATTGCCCTGGTAATACCATTAATAGCATTTATAGCGGCACTTATAATTCCAGGAATTTTAATTCTTGACTATGTTCACGTTCTCTTTGGAGCCCTATGGACAGGTGTTGATGTCTTTCTTGGACTAATATTCTTTATTGTGCTTTCCGGGATGGAAGATAGAATAAGGTCTGACATTTCCTTCAGGTTAATTCCCATGCTCTTATATTTTATTCCAGCAATGTCTGTATTCACGCCTTTACTTGGATTCGCCCTTGCCATGAGGGAAAATATATTCAGGTTAGATTACCTGTTCATAGCAATCATTACAATTTCAATTGCCCTCGCAGTGGTGTCCTTTGCTGTAATAGTTCCTGCAATATACAGTATTTACAAGGGATTTAAAAGCAATAATGTTGATGAAAGCAGGAATGGGAAATTATTAATGCGTATTGCAAAGGCTGCATCCCTACAGATGGTTTTACAAATTATTATTATAAGCTTGATGGCTTATATCGTTGTATACATTTAAAATTCTAAATTACAATAATTAACTCAATGAAACGCGATCTGATATAAAGCTTTAAATGATATTTTAAATTTCTCAATAAATGGCATCAAAGAAATTTAACATACCTGTATCCGCATTTTCCTCTGTTATGGGTATGGAAATTTCCTCCATTGCATTTCATTTTCATAGATTGGCAGCTATATCGGGATTCTTAGAATACCTTGGGGTTATAGTCTATGTATTTTTAGTTTTATATTTTGTATTTATGGTGTTACACCGCAAAAAAATATTAAAGAATAAAACAATGGCCCCTGCGTCCTTCACTTTTGCGGCAGGCAGCAGCGTGCTTGGTTCTAGATTGTATATGGGCGGCTTCATATTTTTCTCAAAAATACTATTGTTAATTGCAATAATTTTCATAATTTATCTAGGTTTCCTGTTACTGGCAAAGACCATCAGAAAAAAGGAAATTCCTGAAATTTATTTTATGTTTATGCCCTTTATAGGCGTATTAAGCCTCTCAAATCTGTTCACACACCTGCATGGAGCTTTTAATCCTGCAATATCAATATGGGTTCCGGTATCACTTTTTGTCATAGGAAATCTATCATGGATTATAACAGTTTTAAGTTTTATAAATTATAGGAAATATTTCAATTATAAGAGCTTAAATGGATTTTATATGATCTATGCAGGGATATCTTCCTTAACAACGGTATCCGGAACACTGATAATAGAAAATTATGGGTTATATGGCAATAGCCTCTATGTATTGATTCATTGGATTGTAACAGTGGATTATGCCTATTCTGTGGGTTTATCCGTGTTTTTAATTCTATTTTTCATCCTGAAAATAATCAAAAACAATATTGATTTAAATTATAAAATATCTATTTGGGGAGCAGTATTCCCATTTGGCGTGCTTTCAAGTGCCACATACCTTACAGGCGAATATAACCATATAAATATCCTTTCTACCCTGTCATTATTCTATGTTTCAGTAGCATTATCCCTTATAATAATAGCAATTATACAGATTATAATTTTTCTGGGCAAAGGTAAACCCGAATAGATGAAAGAGAATTATTATTGGAAATAAAGAATATGGATGCATTATATTTATAGCCGGAATATGCTATCAATTAATCCCTTAATGTATCCTATAGAATAAATTCTTCCGGAATATGAATACCCGGGAACCAACTCAATATCCCCTTCCAGAGTTGGTGTATGGTCAACTCTCATTATACCGCTATAATTTATATCATTATATGCCCTCATGCATGCAGCCATATCGGTCCTGCCTTCATCTATCAGGCTTTCCTGGTAGTTGTATTTGTTTCCGTTTACATCCCTGAAATGCACAAAAAATATTCTGTCATTGAAATGCCTTATTTCAGAAGGAAGGTTATCAGTCATAAGGGTGAAATTACCCTGGCAGAGTGTTATGCCATTATATTTGCTTCTATTTAATTCTAAAAGTTTATCGTATGATTCTATAGAATTCATTATTCTATCAATTCCCCTGAAGTTTTCTATGGGCGGGTCGTCCGGATGCATTGCCAGCTTAACATCGTTTTCCTCAGCTACCGGGATAATATTGTCTAGAAAATATTTTAGATTTTTCCATAATGCATCTTTTCCAATTTTTCCCATCATCGGCGGTTCTATATTTTTTATGTCATTATAGTCAAAGCCAGATACATACTCACCATTTTTTCCTATAATATCTGATTTTGTTCTTGACCATCCTGATCCTGCCATCCAGTTATAGCACCAGATTTTTATGTTCAATTTGGCCATGTTTTCTATCATTTTAGAAATATAATCAATTTCTTTTTCCCTGTCGCTGTTGCCATACATAATTCCATTCATTGGGGGGTTGTCTTCAATGGCGATAAGATTTAATCCACTGTCCCGCAACATATTCATGTATTTCATCATAGGGTAGTAATCCCAGGGCTCGTCTTCTGTAGAATTTCGCCAGTCGTTATAATTCCTTGGCAATACTCCTACTGCGTCATTAACCCCTATCTGTTTTAATATTTTCCAGAATCTATCTGGTTTAGATTCAAGTATAATTTCTGCCAGTTTAAAATTCAATGCCATAATTTGTTAATGCAAATAAATTAATAAATTATCGTTGCACAACATTAATATTTATTCCAGTTTCCTATTCATCAGGTGTACTTATAGGCGCTTTTATGCTTAAACCCCCATCCACCATTATTGATGCTCCGGTTATAAAAGACGACTGGTTTGATGCCAGAAATAATACTGTATTTGCAACTTCTTCAGGCTTTCCTATTCTTCCTAAAGGATGCTGCAAACCCCATTCCCTTATTTTGTCTTTAATTTTTTCTTCATTGTTGCCGACTTCCAGAATAGCTGCTTTCCTGACCAGAGGTGTATCTATTGTAGCTGGCAATACAGCATTGCATCTTATTTCAGGGGCATAATCCAGAGCTATACTCTTTGTCAATCCTATTATCGCATGCTTTGATGTTACATATGCAGCTGCGTTTTTTGTTATAATATTTGCCTGGACTGATGAGATATTTATTATATTGCCACTGTGGTTTTTTATCATTTCTGGAATGCAGTACTTTGATACATTATAAACCCCTTTAACATTTATGTCCATAATTCGATCCCACATGCCTTCATCTGTTTTATCAAGCCTTGCATACTCTTCTATCCCTGCATTATTAACAAGAATATCTATACCATTAAATTTGGAAAGAATATTTTCAATGGTACTTTTTACATCGTTGCTACCGGAAACGTCACAATTATAGTATGTAATTCGATCATCAGTATCTTCTGGAATGTTTCTAGATATTGACATGACATTTGCCCCTTCTTCCAAAAACCTGAGGGCAATTGCTCTGCCAATGCCTTTGGAACCACCTGTAACAAGGACATTTTTACCTTTTAAATCATCATACATAGATAACAAATCTGATGAAAATATTTAAGGATGTGTTGAATTACATTTATAAAAAATCCAGGGTGAATTGTGGGGTTATTAAAATCGGGTATCGTGAATTTCATTTCTGGCATAGGAGGCAGCATAAATAGCCTTTAGCATCAATAGTCACATGGATAAATTTGTAAAGCATACTATAGTATTCTGAATCAGTTAACGGTAGTGCATTTTAATAATTAACATACAAAATAATTAAATGATTATATAAAAGATAAATAATAAATTTACTTCTTTTTACTACCTATGCCAGCCCCAAGTGGTATTCTCCCCGCATGATTACTGTTGGTAACTACGGCAAATGCAGTATATATAGCAAAGGCTGCAGCCAGTATTCCAAGATATCCTCCAATATGGGTTATTATTACAACACCTGACATTGCGCCGGCCCCCAGGAAAAAGAACGTGAGCCAGAGGAACAGGAAAGTAAACATAAGTCCCAGATTTAACCTGATTGCAGTTACAAACATATACAACGTAAATACTCCCCAGAGAAGCAATGAAACGCCAAGTGCTTCGTTAGTAACTGTAATAACACTAAAATGCGCCGCAACCTCAAGGAATACGTACCACAACCAGAATGCACCGTAAGATGAAAAGGCAACAAAACCAAATTGAGAGCCCCTTCTCATTTCCCATTGGCCTGCTATAAGCTGGGCAATGCCCCCGTAAGCAAAAGCGAAGGAAATTGCCATGCCAGTTCCACCCTTTGACCCAATAATTCCGGCATTGACAAAGCTGAGCATAAATGTTGTCAGCGCAAAGCCAGTTAATCCAAGTGGTGCAGGGTCTACCTTAAAAACCGTTCCAAATACATTTTCAGTTTCATCCATATTTACACTCCTTTATTTGCAACAATTCAACTTGACTGTTGCAGTTTACGAAATCAATCATTATTTGTATAAAAATTTATTGTATTGTACGTTACTATATTTCTATTGTTTTTTATAGCTTATATTAGTTCTCATTATCCCACCTTCTCTGTGTTTCATAATACTATAAGGGCATCTGCAGCTAGCCAGGAGCATATTACATGATCAACGAACTTAAATTGAGAACTGGAAATCCAAACCTCATATCTCTTATTCTCAAAGGCACTTGCCAATATCAATCAATTTATATGAGATACACTAATATTCAGCATAAAATTCAGTCTCTGCTAGTAGTAGTTTAAAATTTATGATTATGGGTGAACAGTGCGTAACAATATTCAGCTTACATTTTATTTTGAAAAATTTACTGGAGACGAATTACACCGGGAACCTAATAACTAATTATCCTCATATAGGTTGAATGGAGGAAAATTGTATAAGTAAGTGTTAGGGCAGAATACGTGTAAACGAGAAAAATTTACAAAAATTATCTGGCTATTGACGTATTTATTTATATAGTCTATTTCACAAAATTTAAATATGTGTCAATCCTATATTTATCTATGAAAGATACTTTGCCAATGGATGAAAAATACAAAGTGCACATGAGCAAATACTTTGAAGAATACGAAAGGTCTTTAAAAGATGTTAACGGATTCTGGAATGAAAATGGACGGATAATAGACTGGTTTAAGCCGTTTGATAAAGTACTTGATGACTCTAAAAAACCATTTTACCGCTGGTTTATCAATGGAAAAACTAATCTATCATATAATTGCCTTGACAGGCACATACAGAACGAGAAACGGAACAAAGTAGCGTTTATATGGGTTCCGGAGAGAGGAGAGGAAAAGGTTGTAACATATTTTGGATTATACAGGAGGGTCAATGCATTTGCAAGGGGATTATTAAACCTCGGTGTAAAAAAGGGAGATAAAATTACAATATACATGCCTATGATCCTTGAAGCACCAATAGCAATGCTGGCGTGTGCAAGAATAGGTGCGGTATTTAATGTTGTATTCTCCGGTTTCGGTGAACAGGCCCTGGCTGAGAGAATAAATAATTCAAATTCTAAAACAATTATAACTGCTGATGGAGGATATAGAAAGGGGAATATTATACAGCTAAAAAATATTGTTGATAAGGCTATAGACCTTAGCAATGGTGTGGACAATGTCATTGTAGTAAAAAACACACATACAGAAATAGACATGGAGCCGGACCGTGATTATTACTATGATGATATTATAGAAGATGGATATGTAGAGCCCGAGCAAATGGATTCAAATGACCCATTATTTATTCTGTATACCTCAGGAACTACCGGAAAGCCCAAAGGTATTTTACATGCCAACGGAGGATATCCTGTCTGGATTGCCAATACATTAAAATGGGCATTTAATCCGAAAGACGAGGATAGGTGGTGGTGTGCTGCTGATATTGGATGGATCACCGGGCATAGCTATATAGTGTTTGCACCTTTATTGTTAGGTTTAACATCTGTAATGTATGAAGGAGCTATAGATTATCCAAAGCCAGACAGGATGTGGGAGATTATTGAAAGATATGGCGTTAACCTTCTATATACATCACCAACGGCAATAAGGCTGTTAATGAAATACGGAGAAAAATACCCGTTGTCACATGACCTGTCTTCCTTAAAAACCCTGGGCACTGTTGGTGAACCTATAAATCCTGCAGCATGGCACTGGTACTATGAAGTAATTGGAAAGAGCAGATGCCCTATAATTGATACCTACTGGCAAACAGAAACAGGCGGTTTTACAATATCACCCTCTGCCAGGCTGGGATTGCCCGATCTAAAGCCGGGTTCGGCCACGTTCCCTATGCCCGGTATAGATGCGGAAATCCTGGATGAAAATGGGAAAAATGTAAAGCCAGGGGAAAAGGGGTATATAGTAATTAAAAAGCCATGGCCCGGATTGATGCTCACCGTGAATAATGATGATAAAAGGTACATTGACACATATTTCTCAAAATTCAAGGGCAAATATTTTATGGGTGACTATGCCATTCAGGATGATGATGGATATTACTGGCTTCTGGGCAGATCGGATGAAGTTTTGAAGGTATCCGGGCACAGGATTGGTACGATTGAAGTTGAGGACGGTTTAGTATCCATGAAGGAAATAGCTGAAGCAGCTGTATTTGGCAAACCGGATACAGTAAAAGGAGATACCATCGTTGCATTTGCAACATTAAAAGATGGATATGAAAAATCCCCTGAATTAATAGAGAATATTAAAAAAAGGATAAGGAATAATCTCGGCCCAATTATGGTTCCGGAGGAAATTCACATAGTGAGTACAGTGCCGAAAACCAGAAGTGGAAAAATAATGAGGCGAGTAATTAAGGCAGTTTACCTGGATCAATTGCCCGGAGATATCAGCACACTGGAAAATGAAGCATCTGTTGAAGAAATAAAAAGGGCAGTGGACATTATAAAGAAAGGAGAGTGATTTGGGAAAAAATAAATCATTCCCCTTAAACCATGAACCATTGGGTTTATTCCATTGTGTTTAGTGCCCTTTTAAGGTTTCTGCCTATTCCAGGTATTCTATGATTTGCTTACCCAGTTTTGTATCTGAATATAATTGACATACCGGACTCTGCTATCATGATATTCTTTATCTTTTTGTTCTCTTTATGATTTATATGTAGTCATATTCAAAGATAGTGTAAGTAATTGTCTGTAAATTATAAATGGCCTTGCATAATTTAGATTGGGGTGAAAAAAATGCAAGACCAATTAGAAGTAATAAAAGAAAAGATAAAAAGTTATGGATTGAACAGAGAAAATATGAGGGATTTAAAGAAGTGGATCCTGAATGATCTCATGAATGAGGAAGCAGAAGAGCAAATAAATGCATCCAGGTATGAGAGAAATAGTAATAGAAAGGATTACAGGAATGGGTATAAGCAGAGATCATTATTGACAACAGATGGAAAGATTATACTGGATAAGCCACAGTTCAGGGAAACATCTTTCCATACAGCTGTATTTGACAATTATTCAAGGGTAGAGAGAGCTGTAGAATCCATTATACTGGAATCATACCTTAGTGGAGTTTCTACAAGGAATGTGAATAAGGTAGTAAAATCCTTAGATGTACAGGTATCACCATCCTATGTATCGTCATTATACTCAAGGCTTGATAAAACAGTAAATGAATTCCTTGAAAGGAAGATAGATGGAGTATATAAATTCATATACATAGATGGTACATACCTTAAAATAAGGAATAATGGAAGGTACAGGAATAAGGCCATCTATATCTGTGTAGGAATTAACAGTGATGGATATAGAGAGATATTAGGTGCAAGAATATATGATTCTGAAACTGAAATACAGTGGGAATTATTCTTTGATGATCTGAAAAACAGGGGATTAAATAGTGTTGAAATGGTAATATCAGATGGAAATAAGGGTATTAGAGAAGCAGTTAAACAGTCATTTCCTGGTGCTTCATGGCAATACTGCCATGTACACTTTATGAGGAATTTAAGGAAATTAATGGGAAAACAGCAATGGAAAGATATATCATTGCTGGTAAAGCGGGCACTGGATAATCCTGATATACTCCCTGTACTGCAGGATAAGCTTGTTGATAAAGGATTGGATAAATGTTCTACTATGTTTGACAGATACTATGATTCATTATACAACTATAGATCATTCAATACAAATATACAGGGGCTTAGAAGACTAAGAGTATCCAATACCATAGAAAGATTGAATGCAGAAATAAAAAGAAGGACTAAGAAAATAGGTGCATTTCCATCTGATGATTCTGCAATGAGATTAGCAGGTTCTATAATGATGGACATAAATGAGGAGTATGTAACAGGAAGAAAATATATAAATATGGAGGAGATTAACAGAGAGTAAGGCTATTTACAATTTACAGAAAATAATGTACATTATCTATTCAAAAAGGATTAACAATAAATTATGTATTACTTTTCTGTGGCCTGCAATTATCCGGTATCCCAAGTATTAAATAGGGATTATAAATTTTATTTAATGAAATATGTTAATGTTGGAAATTCTGGATTAAAAGTTTCTACAGTGGCCATAGGTACATGGCACCTGCCAGGATCAGGACAATTTGTTAATAAGGTTGAATCTGTAGATGAAGAAGAATTTAAGAAAATTTTCAAGAAAGCTTATGATTTAGGCATAAATTTCTATGATACAGCAGATATTTACCATGGAAGAGTGGAACATAATGAGGATTGCATAGAATGCACAGGCAACTCGGAAAGGGTTCTTGGTAATATTTTAAAAGATTATGATAGGGAATCACTGGTTATATCTACAAAGGTAGCTGGACCTATGAATTATTATGTTAATTCATCCGGTCTATCCAGAAAACATATACTGCATGGCATTAAAAGTTCACTGGAGAGGCTAAAAACAGATTATGTGGATTTATACCAGTTCCACTGGTCAGATAACGATACTCCATTAATAGAGACTTTAAAGGCAATGAGCCATACCGTCGACCTTGACCTATCCAGGTATATAGGGATGAGCAATGTTAATGCCTGTGATATTCCGGAATTTATGAATTTATCTGAAAAATATAATTTAAATAATTTTATAACAATGCAGGAGGCTTATAATATACTTGACAGGAAAATTGAGAATGATAAGATTCTATATGCACAGAGATACAACTTAGGCTTGCTTGCATATATACCCCTTGATCAGGGGATACTTGCAGGGAAGTACTTAAACAATTACGGAAAAGGTTCCAGAATTACATACTATTCTGGGTTACAAAATGAAATAGATAGAACATTGAATACAGTAAAAAAATTAAAGGAATTTGCTGATGAAAATGATATTACATTATCCCAGCTCGCCATAGCATGGCTATTAAATAGAGGTAGAGAATTAAATATTAAAATTATACCGCTACTGGGAATAACAAACATAAAATATCTGGATGACAATATAAATGCACTGAATGTGAACTTAAAAACTGAAGATATGAAATATATAAATGAATTATCCAGTGCTTATACTAATGACAACATGGGCCATTAGTTTAAGAAAAATAAAACAAGTTTAGGAAGGCATATATTCATTCAGTGGTTTAAATCACAGAGTTCAATCAACATTACATGGTCATTGCCGTAAGGGGGTTATAGTTAAAGCTATTATACAAAGTTAAAGGAAAAAATAAAAATTAAAAATAAGACCATAAATAGGTATGATATGTGAAATATTAGATGCAATAATCAAATAGAGATATTGTTCAGAACTTAATGGTATTCTGTTCGACTATTAAAGAAGTGCGGAGAGTTAGTAAAATTCTCTTATATTTTTAGCATTTAATTTGATGATCTGTATATCTGTTGTATATTCACCGGGTAGAGCAAATAGATTCCTTTTAGAATTAATGCTATTATTTGAGATGAGATTTAACTTTTTGTCGAATTTTTACATCATTCAATTTTTGCTATCGTTACCTTTTTATATGTATATACATTCTTTTAGTGATGTTCAATTATAGAAAAGTTATTGCCACACTTATCACTTTTATACTTGTATTTATAATTATAATGTCAGGTTACATTTATTATCATAATTTTGATGAAAATAATAACAAGATATATAATGACTCGATAAGTAAGATAAATGTGGGACAAATAGGGATTGATTATAATTATACCAAAATTATTTTTCCAAATACTGTAAATTCCAATTCAAATTTTAATATTATAATACTTTTTAATTCAAATATTTCAATCAAATATATATATACTCAAACTTCAGGGTTTTGTGTTTCAGAATGGTCATTTCATTATGGTTCCTATACAGAAAATGGCACTACACAGGGAGAATTTATAGGCTCTGTTGCAGAAAATATAGGAATATTAAATATAACCATTAAGGCTCCTGATCATTATTATAATGGATACATTTCATTGCATCTTGTTGGCAATGTTCCTGAAACAGTTATTTATTAATATTATCACCTTTTTCATTAAATACATGACATTTATTTAAGTTAAAGTATACAGGAATTTCTTTCCCTATACTTATATCACTTTCTTCTGTAATTATTTTTATTTCCTTATCACTTCCTGCCATCCCTATTATTAATGTGCGCGATCCAAGTAATTCCGAAATTTTAGGTACAATTTTTCCTTCTATATCATCATCATTTTGTTTATGTAAATATATATTTTCTGGCCTTACGCCTAATGTAATGTTCTTATCTTCTGAATTTAATTTAAACTGAATTGAGCATTCGCCTTCATATATATTTCCATTTTTTCTGCATGAAAGCATATTCATTTCAGGATCACCAAGGAAAGTTGCAATATACTCATTTACTGGATTGTTATAGATATCTATTGGCTTACCATATTGTTCTAATAACCCATTGTGCAGAATTCCTATATGATCGCCAAGAGACATCGCTTCCATCTGATCATGAGTTACATAAATAAATGTTCTATTCAGTTCTTCCTGCATCAATTTTAACTCATTCCTAATTTTTGACCTTATATTTGCGTCCAAATTGCTTAGTGGCTCATCCAGTAAAAATATTTTTGGGTCACGTACAAGCGCCCTTCCAAGTGCAATTCTTTGGGCCTGGCCCCCGGATAATTCTCGCGGGTATCTGTCAAGTAATGTTGTAATATCAAGCGTCTTTGCGACTTCATTTACAATTCTTATTATGCTTTCTTTCTTGTAATTTAACATTTTTAATGGGAACGCCATATTTTTAAACACTGTCATATGGGGATATAACGCGTAATTTTGAAAAACCATAGCAACCCCACGTTCTACCGGTGACAATTGATTAACAGCATTGTTGTCAAATAGGATTTTGCCACTATCCATTGTATCCAGACCGGCGAGTATATTTAATGTTGTTGATTTCCCTGATCCGGAAGAACCAAGTAATACAAAGAATTCTCCGTTTTCTATATCAAAATTCAAACCTTTCAATACTGGAACTTTTCCGTATGATTTGTATACATCTATTACTTTTACATCTGCCATTTAAATCACCCTTTGACTCCTCCTGATAATGCTTTTATCATATATTTCTGGGAGAATATATATAATATAATAGCTGGAATAGTATATATTATAGAAAATGCTGCTAGTTCGTTATACTGTACGTTATATGCACCAAAGAAACTGTATATTTCAACAGATATGGGAAACAAATGCGTCGATGAAAGTAAGATATATGGAACATAAAAGTTTCCCCAGTTAATAACAAAATTCAGTATTATCAGAACAGCCATAATTGGCATAGCAAGCGGCAAAAAGATATAGAGCATAGACTTCAAATTAGATGCACCGTCTATATATGATGCCTTTTCTATAGCCTGAGGTATCTGGTCAAATGAATTTTTTAATATCCATATGTCTATTGGCACATTTAAGACCCCTAAAAATAATATTACTCCAATTATATTATTATACAATGATTCTTTGACATAAAATACATATTCAGGTATTAATAATGAAAATACTGGAAATCCGGTTAGAAGTAATATACCTAGTAGCAAAGGTAATCTAAATCTAAATCTTTTTCTAGAAAAAATATAGGCAGGACCTATAGCAAATAAAATCGACAAAAAAGTCCCTCCAAATGACTGTATTAATCCTTCGTATATTGAATTGATAAATATTTTATTTGTTAATACAGAGTAAAAGGGTTTTAAAGTGTAATAGGATGGGAAGGTAAGCCCGACATTATTTAAAGGGCTAAAGGCCTCAACAATTAGCCATATAAATGGGATTACAAATAAAATGCCTAATAATGACAAAACGATATATGTTAATAATTTATTTAATTTCATTTTAGTTCACCTTAATAAATTTAAGATATATTAAAGAAAGACCTAGGGCTATTATTATTATAATTACTCCGATAGCATTTGCCAGACCAAGTGAAAATAGGGAAAAAGCTGTATTGTACTGATAAATTGTAAGCAACTCCGTACTACCAGCAGGTCCTCCGGCAGTAAGAACATATATCAATGTAAAAGTTCCAAATGTGAATAACGTAATTAATAACAAATCAGTTATTATACTTTTTTTCAAAAGAGGGAATATTATAGAGAAAAACCTTCTAAAAGGTTTTGCGCCATCAACATAAGATGCTTTTATTATCGATGGGTCAATTCCTTGAATTCCTCCAAGAAATATTAGTACAGAAAAACCGAGACCGATCCATATATTAGCTATAATGATAGAATATAATGCATTGTGAATTGAGAGGAAATTTATAGAGTGCAATCCGAAACCGGTCAGTATAAAATTTATTGTCCCATCTGGTATGTAACTCAATGTACTGTACCACATAATTCCCGCTGTAACCTGTGGTGTGGCCCATGCAATAAGTATAACTGTAGTTACTACTATCTTAAAATATTTCTGAGTCAATGTTATTAAATAGGCTATTATAGAGCCCAGAAACATTTGCCCGATTATTGCTGAAAAAATCAAAAATATGATTGTAATATATATTGATTTCAAAAATAAGTGACTTGTAAATAATTCCTTGTAGTTAGTAAATTCCGTAAAAGCATAATGGCTAATATCATATAGAGATAAATTTGTAAATGAATATTTTATCGATAAGAATATTGGATATATAAAAAATATGAGCAAATAAACGAAAGATGGTACTAATATTAAAAAAATTGCGTTCTTTTTAAAATTAAATTTATTTTTAGCAAACTGTTGCATTTAGTTTCACCATAATAAATAACTTAACAGTGATAAAGACACATCCGAATATAAATTGGACATATAGTTGAACTGATTATTTCCGGTATCGTGTGAATTTATACTGAAATATGGTGTATAGGGTGTAGTAGCCACAACGCTAGTTCCACCTACTGCAGATACAAGCAAAGAATTGTATACTGTTGCGGCATGCGAAACACTATAATGAGCGCTAACAATATCACCCATTACTTGCTGGAGCGCATCTGAAACCTTGGGATATGCTGCAACAGGAGGCCTATAACTACCATATTTAAGTATATTCGTATAAAATGTATCCAGTGAAGGAGCAGTGGGCATAAGTTTTGCGAAATTTGTATTGTTTACAGCGTTTTTAGCTGTTGGTAGTCCACCAGCTAAAGCCTGACCGGGTTCATTTATTAGTATCTGATTTGATGTATTGTCCAGTGCAGTCATAAAGGAAGCAACTAATGGTTTTTCAGACGAAGGTGTGCCATTGTACATAGCCCAACCCCAGCCACCTACCATTGTATTGAATCCGGGTGCCTGACCGCTAGATGTGGGTATCATTGCAACACCTATATATTTGGTGAAGTTGTTTATTGGATGTTGTGCTCCTGGCGCCCATTGATATCCATACATCCAGCTACCATCTATAGCTATTGCTAATTTTCCCTGCTGTAAATCTTGACCTGCGGTTATATATGGTGTGGAACTTAATGCAGATGTTGCAAGACCTTCATCAAAAACTGTTTTATAGAATCCAAAAGTTTCATTTAAACCGTTACTGTACCCGACCCATTTATGATCTGTGAAGTTATATAGCCCGCTTCCAGTGCCGTATAATAAGCCTTCAAATCCTGTAAATGATGATGCTTCATCTCCTTTACTTCCCTCATATATGTTTAATGGAATTAAACTACTATCAGTAGGAACGAGAGTGTTATTTACCTTTTGTGCAGCGTCTATTATCTGAGTCCAGTTTGTTGGTTGCCATGTTGTATTGCTGGATGATATTACACCCGCCTTCTGTAATAATGTTATATTGTAATATATCAAAGTATCTGTGACCTGTGCAGGTAAACCATAATATGTTCCATTAATAGTCATCTGCCCTAATGCAGAGGGGAAAACATTGTCAAAGACAGTCGAATTTACATATGAATTTAGTGGTGATAATATTCCTTCGTGCTGATATGTTGCTGTATAAAACATATCCTCTAACATGACGGAGGGCGCGGTAGAGGAAGATGAAGTTAATAAATCTAATTTTGTATAATATTGACCTTCACTACTTGCCCCAGATGGACCTACAAACTTTATTGTAACATTTGGATGCGCTGCTTGCCAGCTTTGTGTTGCATTGTTTATAAAATCTTCCCAATCCTGGGTAGAAGATGAATAAACAGGCGCTGCTATTGAAATTGTTTCCTGTTTTGCCGGATGTTGAAATGTTGAATAATAGTAAATAAGTCCACCACTAATTATTGCGACAATAACAATGATTATAACCACATACGTCCAAACTTTTCCTTTTGGTTTAATATCGGGATTACTACTTTGCATACCAGATTTATACAAATGTTATATATAATTGTTTTGCTGAATACAATAATAGTTATATTATAGTTGGGTAATATGTAAATAAGTTTAAATAATTAAATTAGATAAGTTTTCATGTTCAAAACCAATAACAAGTTAATAATATCTAGAAGATTATATGAAATTATATCTTTAAGCATAATAGACGTACAAATTATAGATCATGTAAAGCTAAATAATAATGATATAAAATTACCCTACTCAACTTTTCAAAATCCCGATGACATTAATAATTTTTCCTTTGAAGTAAATTTGGATAAACTGGAGGATAATTATAAATACTTACTATCAGTAGAAATATCAGGAAATGCAGAATTAATTATTGATGGAATACTTGACCAATCAATAGATGCTGGCCATACATATTCAATATTTAACGGGCCAAAAAGGGAATTTATACTCAGAACAGGAAGCAGGGAATTATTTGGAAGGAACCAGTGGGATTTAAGTATAAAATCTATAAAAATAATAACAATTAATTATACATTGTTTCAAATTGGCATGGAATTGTTACAGTTATATAATTATGCGAATACAATGGGAAGATCTAAAAACAAAATTTACAATAGTATGTTAAAGTATCTGTCAACAGTATATGAATCTCCAAATATAGAGCAAATTACAGGACTGGCTGCTGTGCTTCTGAATAAAAAACATAAAGAATTAATAGATTTTTTATCTGATATATATGGTTACCCCGTACTTAATAAAACCATTACAGATTATAATAGAAACAAAATTAACATGGACAGATATAATAACATATTAGATGAGATTGCTAAAACAATAAACGAGATTAGTGATAGTAAATATAAAAATAATACAATGTTTACTTTCGGTCATTGTCATATAGATGTTGCCTGGTTGTGGCCATATTCTGAAACTGTAAGGAAAATACAGAGATCTTTTTCAAACGTCTTAAAACTTTACGATATGGATTTTAATTTTGCCTTTGCACAGAGTACAGCATTATACTACTATGAAATAGAAAAGAATAATAAATCCATTTTTAATAAGATTAAGAAATTGGTTAAAGAAGATAAATGGATTCCCGTTGGTGGCATGTGGGTTGAATCTGATACTAATTTAATAAGAGGAGAATCACTGGCTCGCCAGTTATTATACGGGCAGAGCTATTTTATGGAAGCTTTTAACAGATATGCCAGGATAGCATGGTTGCCTGATACTTTTGGTTTCTCTGGCCAATTGCCACAGTTGTTTGTTAAATCAGGTATGAATGCCTTTGTTACACATAAACCAATGTGGAACGACACAACCGAGTTTCCATACCATTGTTTTAAGTGGTCTGGAATCGATAATACTTCAATTATGACGAGTATATCCAGTTTAGGTTATAATGAAAACCTGGATTTTGATTCTATTATCAATGCATGTAAATTAAATAAAAATAGTGACCTGCCAATTACATATTTATATGGATATGGTGATGGTGGTGGAGGACCTGATATAGAAATGATGTTAAAGCTAAATCAGGCTAAACATTCAGAATTTATGCCCCGGGTCAAGAGCAGTTTTAATGAGCAGGATTATATTAGCAACCTTGATAAGTTTAATGATAAAATGCCCACTTACAATGGTGAAATTTATCTTGAAAATCACCGTGGAGTTTATACTACAAATCATGAGATTAAAAAATTTGTTGCAACCCTTGAAGATAAATTATCAATGCTTGAATTTTTAAATTCTATGAATTATGGGTCTGCAACACAGAGAAATAACACAAAAAATCTGTGGTACAATTTACTGAAGGCACAGTTTCATGATATATTGCCAGGTTCAGCCTATTATTATGCATATGAAGAAGAATTTACTGAACTGGATAATTTAAATGAAGAGATAGATAAAATTACAATAATAGCGATAAAGATATTTATAGAAAATAAAAATATCAAGAAAGGTTTGATTGCCATAAACAATAGCCAGTATAGCTTTACTGGATATCTGGAAATAGACAGCTCAAATTTACCCTCCGAGATGCCAGGAAATGGAGTAATACATACTATGGATAAGGACTTTGTTTTAATAAACGTACCCGCATTAGGTTTTGCTACAGTTGATCAAAGTGCTGAAGATAATAAATTTCAAAATCCAGTAAAAATTAGAAATGTAAAAGGTAAATATATAGTACAGAATGCAAAATTAAAGTTAATAATTAATTCTAAAGGTATTATCTCATTTTTTCACAATAATAAAAAATATATCAAAAATGGAAACATAATCAGAATATACAATGACGTACCATCAAATTTTGATGCCTGGAATATAGATGTTCAAAATATAAAAAATGATATGCATATGGAAGAGATAAAAACTGATATTAGAATAATTTCAGAGAACACAATAGGCGTTATTGAAATTAAAAGAACATTTGAAGATAGTTCCTTTATAATACAGAAAATAATAGTAAAACCTGACTCAGATATCGTGGAATTTGAAAATACAGCTATACTGAATAACAGGGAAAAACTTGTTAAGGTTCTATTCGAACCGGGTTTCACTACAGATTATATTAGAAGGGAAATACCTTTCGGGTATGTGAGGATGAAATTAGATAGTGCAAATGAAAAAACACATTTTGAATTCCCTGCATTGAGATATGTAGACTACAGCGATAACGACCATGGATTCTCAATAGTATCAAGAGAGTCTCATGGATACAGCTTTATTAGCAATAAACTGGGTATAAGTATCGGGAAAACGCCATTATATCCAAACCCATTCTCCGATAGAAACGGGATTAAAGAAAAATTTTATGTGTGCCTGCATGATAGGAACTATAATATTTATAAAGAAGCAAATTTTATATTTAATCCTGTAAAACTCTACAATAATAAGTACGATGGTAACAAGAAAAAGGAGAGATTGCTCAACTTTTCAGGAGATGATATAATCCTGGAAAATATAAAGATCTCTGAAAACGAACAGGGTTTAATAGCCAGATTTTACAATTGTTCTGATAAAATTTCAAACTTTGAATTGAAAATTCCTGATAAAGACATTTATGAAACAGATATACTTGAAAACAACAAAATCAAAATTGACAAAAATATCATCTTTAAACCCTTTGAAATAAAAACACTGTTAATAGAAAAAATTCACTAAGCTCCCATCACGCATAAACTATTATTTCTATTTACTACTTAATATTCTTCTAATGACTCTGGATGAGAACAGCAAGGCATTATCATGTAAATAATATATATGGAAATTGAAAGATTCATAGTCCCTTAATAATCTATTATCTTTGTATATAACCTGATTTTTATGTCAAAAGGAAATTACAGATAAATGTATAGATATATTTAAAGCCACAAGTTATTAAAGTATGATATCACATTACTATTAAAAATAAACAACCTCATAATCTAATGCTATACTGCTTTTTAATTCTTTTCCATCAAATTCTATATTTATCTCTTTATTGTTTTTAAATAATATCATCTTTGATTTTCCGAAAACAATTAATTTATTTTTTATAAGTAACATAGAATTCTTTCTTAGATATAAGGGATATTTTTCATCACTTTTAATATACTGGTTTCCTGAAATAATAGAAGAATTGTTTATATTTAACCAGCTTCCTGATGGGATATATAATTGTCTTTCATTGCCATAAATTTGTGGTGCATACAACAAATTACCTATGATGTATTCATCATCTATATAATATGCATTCATGTCATTAAAATCATAATAAAATAGTGGTTTAATAACAGGAAATCCATATAAATGTGATTCATATATTATTGAATATATATAATCAATTAATTCATATCTTTTATTAATAGATTCTACGATCTGGTCTCTATAAAATTCTGGTAACTTAAATATTTCCTGATCATTTGAAAATTTATCTTTGTGGTTTCTATAAAATGGAAATAGTAATGCCATTTTATAATATTTGCTGATCAGTTCAGGCGATGATTCTCCCATGAATCCACCGAGGTCACAACCACATACACTTACCCCTGATAAATTTAAAGACACTACCATTGAAATTTGCAATTTTAAATCGTCTTCGCTTGAAGTATTGTCACCGGTCCAGACTGCAGCATATTTTTCAATACCGGCATAACCCGATCTTGAGACGATGAAAACGTCATCTTTTATCTCTTTCATTGCCTCATATGTGGCTTTCACCTGGAAATATGAATACGCATTATGTAAGTATCTATGTTCTATTTTTTTATTGTCTATGTTATGCAGAGCATCCGGCTGTATAGTTTTAAACTCATTGAACAAAGAAGGCTCATTCATATCCAGCCATATGCCATCTGTATTTTTCATAAAATGTTTAATTTCCCCTTTCCACCATTTAATAGCATCTTGGTTAAAAAAATCTGGCATGGCTGAATTTCCAGGCCATAGATTTGATGTGTATATTTCACCGTTTTTGTTTTCTATATAATGGCCTAAGCCATTTTTAAAAACATTATAATCTTGGCTAATTTTAACGCCCGGGTCAATTATTGTTACCAATTTTACATCCCTTTTATGCAAGTTATCTAATAATCTTTTATTGTCCGGGAATTTATTTTTATCAAATGTAAATATTTTAAATTTGTCCATATAATCAATATCTAAATAAATAGCAGAAACGTCTATATATTTTTTATAGTTATCTATTATACTATAAACTTCTTCTTCTGGATAATAACTATATCTTGATATTTGATGTTTTATAGCCCATAACGGTGGCATAAATGTTTTGCCAATTAAACCCGTAAATTTCTTATATAAATCATCAAAATTATTAGACTCGAAAATATATATTTCACAGGATTTATTGTATATTTTAATTGTTAACTTATCATATTCTTTTATTCCGATGTCTATATCAATTTTTGAGACAGAGTTTATGAATATCCCGCTTATATTTTCAGAAATGGAGATTAAAAATGGTATGGATAAATATAAAGGGTCATCATATCTTTTGTAACCATTTGGGTCTGAGTTGTACATTGTGAACTTATGCCTGTTTTTTAATACACTGTATGCTTTTTCTCCTAATCCTACAATTTTCTCATTTTGTGTTAATTTTTTCTTTAAAATTATATACTGATCTTCACAGGATATATCAAAAATAGTATTATTACTCTCCTTTAAATCATCACTATTAAAATTGATTAAGGGCTCATCATTGTTTATTATAATTTTTGTATAATTATCCCCTTTTAAAGTCTTTATTGCAGGCATCATTCCAAAATATATATTAATAATATAAATATATATGCATGTAAACGTTTCAATTACAAATAAGCATACACATAGCTCTGCCCGGTGGTTGTGAAACCACAAAGTTCAATTAATATTTCCTGATCATTGCTGTAATAAAGTTATGGTTAAAATCATTATACAAAGTTAAAGCCGAAAAAATATAATACATAAAAATTTAAAATAAGACTATAAATAATTATGACAGGATAAATACCAGAAGGTAAGTTTGCTTTTAAACGCAATTCAAAAACCTATCAATAAATCAACTCTATGAAAATATGGAAAGGATATCTATTAATATTTTTATTAAATTATCTATAAATGGTTGTTACTAGCAACGTTACGAATTCCCCTGAAGAAACAAATAATAATTATTTAAAAATTCAAAACCATGGCATAATATTCAATAACAGGACCGCTGCTTTGATAGGTGCTGATGGTACCATTGACTGGGCATGCTTTCCAAATTTTAATTCTGTACCAATTTTTGATTCCATATTAGATTATAAAAAGGGCGGCTATTTAATGTTGAAGCCATTGTGCAACACAACAATTAATCAATATTACGAGGAATTTACAAATATATTGATTACTGAATTCATAAAAGACAATAATATAATCTTGAAGTTAACTGATTTTTTGCCTGCATCAAAGTTTTCAACTACGAATTTTCCGGAAATACATAGATTTGTTGAAGCATTGGATGACGTCACCATAAAATTATATTTTAAACCGTCCTTTAACTATGGGCAGGAAATACCTTCTATTGAAAAAGATAAAAATGGGTACTTATTTCATAGAACAGAAAGGAATGTGGGAATATCAACAAATTTTAGGTTAAATAAAAATAAAACAATGGTTTACAATGATAATATAAAGTTAAACAAAGGTTCATTTCAGTGGATTGTAATATCAACAGACATTAACCATCTGAGCAACGTTGATGAGTACAAATCATATAAATTGCTGGAGTACACAAGAAATTACTGGAAAAATTGGTCGAATACTATTTATTATCAGGGATTGTATCACAAATATATTGTGAGATCGGCACTGGTACTGAAGGGTCTATTCTATGAACCCACTGGCATGATGGTAGCAGCCCCAACATCAAGTTTACCCGAATCCATTGGCGGTGAAAGAAACTGGGATTACCGGTTTACATGGATAAGGGATACTGCTTATGTGATAGAAGCATTATCACTGATCAGATTGAATGACGAGGCAACAAAATTTCTCTATGATTTACTGGATAGAATAAATAGGGACCAGAAACTAAGGACTATATATTCTATTGATGACTCAGATACTACCGATGAAAAGATAATAAATTATTCCGGATATATGAATTCGGGTCCGGTGCGTGTTGGCAATAAAGCAGTAGATCAATTACAACTGGATCAATTCGGTTCGATTATAAATGCAATTTACCAGTTTAATTTGGCTGGAGGTATGGTAACTATACAGTTATGGGATTTTGTTCTTTCCATATTAAATTCATTAAAACCAATTTGGAAGTATCCGGATTCATCAATATGGGAATTTAGAACGGAACCAAAGCAGTATGTTTATTCAAAAATTATATCCTGGACCGCATTTCATGAGGCAATAATAATGGGTAAAACATTAGGTTATTCTGCACCATATAATGAGTGGAAACAGATAGAAAATGAAATAAAAAATGATATATTGAAAAATGGTTTTAATAGCGAAATTAATTCATTCACACAGTATTATGGCTCAACTAACGTGGATGCTTCACTTCTCAGAATTCCATTAACAGATTTTCTACCGGTTAATGATTATAGAATAACGGGAACTTTAAAAAAAATAGAAACTGACTTAATGCATAATAATTACTTATTTAAAAGATATAATGAGGATGATGGATTAAAGGGGGACGATAATGCATTTTTATTGCTGTCATTCTGGTATATCGAAGACCTGATAAAAATGAAAAAAATAAAGGAAGCGAAAAACGCCCTGGAAACAGTATTAAATTTATCAAATCATTTAATGCTATTTTCTGAAGAAATTGATTTGCAAACACATGATTTCCTTGGAAATTTCCCTCAGGCAATTACACATCTAGGCGTCATAAGGGCCATTGTAAAATTAAATGAACAATTTTCCAATACACAGAAATCTCCCGTATTTAATCGTAAAAAATGAAATTAAGAAAAAGATAATAACTTAAACATGGAACAGTGATGGATATTATTATACTATAATTAGATTAAAAATTATTGCACATAATTTCATCGCAACATATGATACATAATCAGGAAGAAGCTAAGTAATATGAAGAATATTGCCAATTTTTACCATTTAATATTAAGATCACTATACATATAATATATTTACCAGAGATATTGAATTAATCCTCTCTATAATTCAGTATCAGTTGATACAAGACGTTAAGGCAATTCTATAACTATATAGTATCTGAAATACTTTTGGGAACATGGTAATTCTCACATTTAAATAGAATAACATTAGTATGTTTTTCCTATGCCATATATCGCATATTTAACCGTAACAATTATGGCACTGAGTCAACAAACAGTATATATTATGGAATTGAATCTCTGCGGACATGGCTGAAAGGAATGTTCCACTAATAACGGGCGCCTCTACTGTAAGAGGTTTTGGCTATTCATCAATATGGATTTATAGTTCCCTGTATATGCATGATATCCTGAAAATATCACTTCTATATGTTGGCATAATATTTACCGCCGGAGGCTTTATAGCAGCCCTTGTCAATATTTATGGAGGTGCAATATCTGACAGGGTAGGTCACAAGGAAACTATGATTTTCTCTTTTTCAATTTCAGTTGTTATATATGCAGTTCTAAGTTTTGTTCCTGGAGTTTCGCTCTCAGCTTTTCTGTATCCTGTTGCTTTTATAATGTTCATGATTGCAAATGCGATAATGTCTCCTGCTTCCAATGCACTTATATCGCGTTCTTCTGATATCCAGCTTAAAGGATTTTCTATACTGAGGGTTGGGAATAACATAGGATGGGGTTTTGGCCCTGCAATAGGTGGGTTTATTGAATCATTTGGAGGGTATCACCTGCTTTTTGTATTCGGGCTTATTATGGGCATAATTTCACTGGGAATTAGTCTGTTCCTAAGGAATGTAAAATATGATGAAAAAATTGGAAAGGTGCCATTGACTACCAGCAACACATGGCTTATCCAGTTATCTTTAATTGCACTTCTGCTTTTTGTTGTCCAGTCCCAGGAAACTGTTACACTTACCAATTATGCAACTATATTCAGATCTATTAAAATCTACCAGCTTGGAATAGTATACCTCACAAATGGGATATTTGTAATAGTATTGCAGGGATTCATATATAAAATTATCAGAAAAATAGGAAACTTTGCATCCTTCGCAATAGGGTCTTTCATTTATTCATTTGGCTTCTTTTCATATGCATTCGATACTGGAATTATAGGAATGATTATTTCCACAATTGTACTTACAATCGGAGAAGATTTTGCATTCCCTGTAGGATATTCCATGGTTTCGGCAGTTTCAAAACCGGAAAATATTGGGAAAAATATGGGAATATACAATGCGTTTTTAAGTGTCGGGAGAGCTATCGGACCAACCCTTGGAGGGGCGGCGTTTACAATTTTTACCATACCCTCCGAAATATGGCTTTTTACTACTTTTACCGGATTCGTGGCCTGCATAATATTTATCGTAAAATTCAGGAATGTTGAATCGCTAAAACATGTTTAAACTACGGGAAGCTGTAATAAGACATTCCCCGGAGCATATTATGTTATTTTCTACTTCTTCATTTTAATTTCAGTATTTTGATGCAGAAGCTTACAGCCAGGGGCCACTTACTGTAACCTATTATAGCTATTCCTGCTTAATTGCATTTAACACTAGAAACTATCACAGAAAAACACCTTGTGTACCTATAATCGATTCATAAATAATATCATCTACACTAATAAATAGGGAAATTATGGAAGTTGTCAATCAAATAGTTGGAATTAATCCCATAATATTCTGGTTTTTATTTCATCTTTAGATTTTTCAGTCAATGCAGTGGTTATTTTCTCCCTATCTGATATTTGAATTTCATCTGTTATCAATAGTTTTTCTATTCCCGGATACATAGATTTCCATTGCATTAAATGATCCGTTGCCATTTCAAAATGTGGCTTCTGACCGTTTATCAGCCCTACCATTGCAATTGATTTATAAACAAAATCCTGCAGCATATGGCTATTTATACTGAGTTCCCCCGACCTTATAAACCCGAATAATCCAAATATTCCATTGTTTTTGAGAAGGCCCATTGTTTCCGATATTACATCTGCAGAGGAACCTGATGCTTCTATTATTAAATCAAATGAATTATTTTCAAAATTATACCCGTTAGCTGAATTATAATATTTGATATCTGCTATATTAAATATTTTTGATTCCTTTTCATGTGCATATCTTCTGTTTGCTATTGTTACACTAAACCCATATGTTTTTAAAAGCAGTGAAAACAATATGCCTATTGTCCCTGTTCCTATTACCAGTGCATTGCGGCAGTGAAAGGTATTGTCATTGCATTTCCATATCATCCTTTTCTGTATATTGATAATCTCATCCATTGATTTTTCCAGATCAGCCAGTGGCTGGGCTAATATAGCCATATTTTTTATATCGGCAGGAACCCTCACTAAATATTTCTCATCATCGTATATATATTCACTCATAAACCCATTCATGCCTTTTATTCCTGCCTCAACAAAATTTCCCGTTTCACAGAAATCAGGCCTTCCAACCAGGCAATTCAGACATTTCCCACATCCCCTCCTGTTTACAGGCATTACTATATCTCCTTTTTTGAATATATTTCCATCCTCCACCACAGTGCCTATGGCTTCGTGCCCTAAAATCAGATAATCGGATTGGGGTGGCAGAGCTGCGGAATTCAACTGCCCTTTTACTATTTCCCTATCAGTGCCACATATGCCATTTTCCAGAATTTTTATTTTAATTCCATTACTTTTATAATTTAAATTTTGAAAAGTTATTCCTGCTTCAGGCGGTTTTACCGTTATTGCTTGCATAAATAAATGATTATATAGTACATATAAAATCTTTCGAAGGAGAATTTATTTAAAACCTCTCTTTTCCCAACCTTCTGAGAATAGGTTAAAATCAGTATCGTTTTCGTCTGCAATATAATTATTAATTTTATCCTTAAGATTTATTCCTATTCCGGGTTTTTCGGGCAGTTCCACATATCCGTTTTTAACTTCAGGTACAGTATCAACTATATCGCCAATCCAGGCAGGATATGCAAATTCATCAAACATTTCCTGTATTTTCAGGTTATTCATCAAAGCATCTATATTCAGGGTTGTAAATGTATTCAATGGGCCTTCAGCCTGATGTGGTGCTATTGAAATGTTGTTGGCCTCTGCCATTGCGCCTATTTTCAGCAATTCTATGATGCCACCTGTATTTATCAGGTCTGGCTGTGCTATGCTGATAGAATTTGATTTAAATAATTGCGTAAAATCATACGATGTTATCAACCTTTCACCTGCAGCAATTGGAATTTTTAAGAACTTTGACAGCATAGCCATGCCGTCGATATCCTCGGGTATAACAGGTTCTTCAAACCACTCAATATTAGGATATTTTTCAAGTTCCTTGCCTATTTTCATGGCTGTAGACCTGTTAAATCTCCCGTGCCCCTCAATCAGCATTTCAGTGTTATCTCCAACAACACCGTGGACAATCTGTATTATTTCCATAGATTTTTTAAATTCGTCGTATTCTAAGAATCCAGAACCACCACCAAATGGGTCAAACTTTAAAGCCTTATAGCCTTTATTTATCACCTTCCTGGCTTCTTTCCCCCAGTCTTCAATGTTATTTATATTTGTATACCAGCCATTTGCATACACCTTTATTTTGTTTCTAACAGGGCCACCGAACAGATTGTAAATTGTAGAGCCAAAATGCTTGCCTATCAAATCGAAACATGCAGATTCAACACCGCTGATCAGTGACATATTTACTATGTCCCGGTTCCTGTTAAAGGATGATGTAAACCATTCATTTACCAATTCCCTCACTTTAAATGGGTCTTTATTTACAATAAATTTTTTAATGTCTTTTATATGGTTAACCACTGCAAACTGGCTGTTGTATACAGTTGCCTCTCCATAGCCATTTTCCCCATTGTCAGTTATGATTTCTATAAAAACCCATTTTTTCCATGTGTTTTTTATTATATAAGATTTTAAATCAACAATTTTCATATTTTTATAGTAATAGTTAGAATAAGTATTTTGTGATTGAATCGAAAATTGGTTCATTACTTTAATGCGTGATTGTTCTGATTTCCTGCTGGTGTTTTCTTAATATTCCATCCTTCGGCAGTCCTGATATTTTACCACCTTTGTTACTATTGAATTGGGATCTATCCAATTAATAACCGGTATAATAATAAATAATAGCATTATATTATACAGTATGGTTCTCAACAATATTTATATGATTCCACATGGAGATGAACTTATAGATATACCGGACGAAGATAGCAGGAAATTAAGCAATGCCTTGAAAGAACTTACCGAAAATGACAGCTCAGATGTGCTGGTCATCCTCTCGCCCCACGGCGTAAATCTTTCAAAAAATATAGCTGTTGTGAATACAGAATACTTTAAGGCTGATACACAATTAAAGAATACATATCTTGATTTTAAAGTGCAGAATGAGAGAAAACTTACTGAAGATATCATAAAATCCACCCGGGACACAACAGAAGAATTAAGATTTATAACATATTCAGGGGATATTTCGGTATTTCCCCTTGATTTTGGTTCAAGCATACCACTTTCTTTCTTCAAGCAGAGAAATATAGTACTTATCGGGCAGTCAAGGATTAATGACAGAGGTAGATTAATAAACTTTGGAAAATCACTTTACAATACTGTTCAGGCATACAATAAGAAAGTGAGCATAATAATAAGTGCAGATCAGGCTCATACACACTCGGATAAGGGGCCATATGGATACTCGCAGAATGCAGAAAAGTATGAAAATACCGTAAAACATTGCTTCGAAACAGGATCTTTTGAGGCTTTATATAAAATTGAACAGGAAATTATAGATACAGGAAAACCTGACAGTTTCTGGAATCTTATGGTAATGTATGGAATATTGCAGGCATCTGGAAGGAAAATGAGGCTTGATTACCATTATGTTGAAATTTATTTTGGCATGATGCTTGCCCATTCTATTTAGAATTTTTGCAACATGGTATGTGCCATGGAAGTATTATATATATTCATAATTAAATATGAATTTACTTTTCGCTATTCAATATACTAAAAATGATATTTATTTAAAGGTGGGTGGAAATATGCTAGCCTGGATCAACATAAATAATTTCAGTCTTCCCCATACTTTGCAACTATCCATCCTCCGAACCCTAAAGCCCATAAAATATCTGGATACACTATGAGCCTTTCCATTCCACCTACCCCCAATCCAAGGTAAATTCCCGTAGCATAAAGAACCAGGGCAATCAGAGCTATTGTTCCCAGAATAGCCCAGAAAACCGATATAATGTTCTTTAATCTCCATAGTATAAAGTATGTTGCAATTGAAGCCATAAAGAAAACCAGAAGAGAAGAATAAAGATGTATAGCCCCGGTGGTTTCTGGAAATATTCCCACGCCCATAGCTCCGATGCCTGCCAGAATAAGAACAATGCGCAAAGGTTTTGAGAACTTTAGCAGAAAGGCAGCAGAAATAATTATTGCAATTCCCAGTAGAACAATAGATGTATTGAATATATATGCCGTGCTTCCAACTCCGAGGTCGCTGATATAATTATTAGCAACGCTGTAGTGAGGGTATAAAGCCTCCGCAATTAGCACCAGTAGAAAAAACTGGGCAGCGCCTGCAAATAACACAAGCCCGGATATTTTCATAGCTGTCTTATCTGAAATTTTCATTAATATTTAACCATAGTAAGTATAAAAATTTACCTATTGTCTATAAAACGCCTGTTAATCACATGGAACTGCAATAAAAAGAGAAAATACATTCCCCAAATCCCTGATATTATGCATTTATACAAAGTTGGTATACTTCATGTTTTACAATCAAATTTATTGATAACAGATGGTTATATTTATACATAATTATGTTGTAGAAACCCTGGAATGACCTAAATTTTATTAACGATTTGTAAATTAATAATATATGCGCGTGTTTTCCAATAATAAAAATAATAACATAATCCTATATATCACAATAGTAATTGTAATAACTTTTTCCACCCGGATAAACAATAATTTAATACTTACTACAATACCGTTAATTTCTAAATATTACCTGAATTTCAACAGCGTAGAAATTGGAATACTGGGAGCACTGGCAGTAGGAAGCGCGGGAATAATGAGTGCTCTTATAAATTCAAAATTGTGCAGTGAAAACAGAAGGAAATTATTTATTACATCGATTATAATTTATTTAATATTTTTGCCTTTATTTTATTTTTCAAATCGCTACAGTATATGGGTTTTTGTTATAATATCTGGATTTTTTTTCGGAACTGTTATGCCCAATATAATAAGCTCTACCGGAACAATAAAGGATAAAAAAATAAGGGAAAGAACGCTGGCATTATACACACTGTCTTTAAGTACAAGCTTAATAGCAGGGCCTTTATTGGAATCATACCTGTTGTTATATTTTAATTTATACCAGCTGTTTTTATTTTTTATACCTTTCGGTATTCTAGCAGTTGCGTTATCGTTTAAAATCAAATTTCCAGAAGAAAATAGAAATGAAAGAAAAAAGAAAATAAATGTTTTTAAAAATAAAGGATTTCAATTATCAATTTTCAATAATATTTCATATGACACCCCGTTTGCATTAATCCTGACATTCGGTGGTATTTTTGCGAAGGCAGAATTCAATGCTCCCTATTCATTTATCGAGATATTACTCGCAGGTTTCTTTGCCTTATCATTTATTTCAAGGCTTATTTTATCATATAAACATTTAAAAAAATTATATTTTACCACTATAATTTCAATTTCAATAACAATCATCGGATTAATAATGATATATTTTTCAAATAATTTAATTGTTTATTTTATTATCATATGTTTTCTCGGAATACCACATGGCCTAACATATCCCACATCCCTTACCGCATTATCGAGGTCATTTGATGAAGATGAAATATCTATAGCCAATACATATTTTTATGCAATAATGATGTTAATTGCTGTTATTGTGCCATCAATTTCAGGATTAATGGTATATACAATAGGTTTAAGGGATACTTTTCTATTTTTTGCTTTTCCGGTTATAGTATTATTTTTTATTATAATATATGATTACAAAAAAATTCCTGGAATCAATGGCCAGTCATGATATGAAATTGTTACCTGATTTCTATTGATTGATCGTAACTATTATTGTGAACTACCTCATGCTAAAGCATATAGGCTTCCTGCTTCATTGACCATGCTTAACTTCACATAGGGGCTTACATTAGGCCCTTCAAAGCCAGAGGCAATAATCTCCACAGGCGTTAGTTCCCTACGCTCCATAGGTACATTTAAATTTATATTATATTTCTTAAAATAATTATTTAATTTTCTATTTTTAATTTTTAATAATTCATTTAATTTTATTATTCCATAATACATATCATTTAATGCAGAATTATAATCCCTATCTATAATAAAACCACAATTAGGGCAATTGTATATTCTTTCATCTAATTTTATATTATATTTATTATGGCAATTAGAGCATTCCTTTGTAGTAGAAATAAAACGATCTATAAGTATAAGTGTTGATGCCTTATGTTTAAGTGCATCTATTATCCCACCTATACCTGTAGACTCTATCCTTTTACCAAAGAGATGCTTCCATCCTCTTATATTGTCATTCTGTGTTACTACTATATCATAATTGGATGTCAGATAATGGGTTATTTTGTTAATAGTGTCTTTTCTTTTGTTCGTTGTCTTATTCTGTTCTCTGTTTAATTTATTTTTGTTTTTATAATAATTCTTGGATTGCTCTCTACTGAGTTTTTTAGTTCCTTCTACATATTTAGCTTTTCTTGACAATGACCTCTGCAATCTTATTTCTTTTTTGGATTTTGGTATATTATAGTTTAATATTAAGCCATTAGAGCATGTTAACTGGTTCTTTATTCCTAAGTCAAATGATAATATTTTTTGATTATTAACAGGTTTTTCTAAAATGTATTTATTTTTGTATGCTGTTATGTAAATATAATAATTATTGTTTTTATTGATTAACAATGCACTTGCCGGTTCATAATAGCATTCTAAGTTATCTAAGCCATTTACTTTTAATAACTGCTTTATATTCTGTATTTTAATATAATTATTATTTATTATTTTATATGTTATAGTATATTGATTCAATGGTATTGATGTTATAAATGATTTAAACTTCAATTTTCCAACTTTAGAGCCCTTTTCTTTTAATTTATGCAATCCTCTTATATTGTCCATTGCCCTGTTAATAATTTCCTCCTTCATCTGTGATGATAAATATTTTAATTTCCTTGTTTCATAATGGTCTTTAACATATACATTTACATTCTTTATTTTAGGATCTATATTAAAAATATCATTGTTGAATTCTTTGTCTAAAATATAATTATATAGCCATTTAGCTTCTAAAAAGATTGTGTTTAATGCCTTTATAGTATTATTATTTAATTTATCATTGTCTATTTTTAGTTTAAGTATTATTACATCCTGTGTTTTTCTTCTTTCTCTTGTTATTCTTAATGAATTTTTAATTTTATTTCTCTTTGTTTCTATCATACTTTCTTCTATTAATTTTATTATATCAATTCAATATATAAATTATTTCCATTTATTTCTTTATTTCCAGAAATTCATCCACATCGTAAACTCAGTGGCTTTCCTTCTGGTAGATGGATTTGTAAATTTATTACAATTTACAAAATATTAATGGCCTCCCTGCAATTTAAAGATAATTATTGCGTTACCGGTGTGTTTTTAATTGCTCTATTGTCCTTTATATTAAAGAATACGGATGTTAACAGCAATAGCCCCATTGGTACTGCCGTCAAATATATAGCTATTCTTATGCTGTATATTGTTGAAATTATCCCGAATACAAAGGGTATTAGAAATATTATAACATCCATTATCAATATAAAAACCGAATAAACAACATTAAGGTCTTCCAGTTCCACACTTGATGCGATATAATAGCTTGCTGTTGGGTATATTGAACCATGTGGAAATCCAAGTATTAACAATGACCCTATGAACATTATTATGCCTGCATCAATACCCAGTAGCAAATATCCTATAATTGTTGCAGCGAATGATGCATACATTAAGATTTCATGGTTTTTAACATTTTTAACCGATAATACGAGCCTTGTCAGGAAGGAAACGATATAGAATAAAGCCAGAAGATAGAAGAAAATATCAGGATTTATGCCATTATATTCTTTTCCCATAAGTGACCCATAGGTTATCAGCAAAATAAATGGAAATGCATAGGCTATATTGCCGAACAGGGCAAACAACACTTTTCCCTGTTTTAATGAATGGGATGCCTTGCCCAGTATTTCTTTAAATGTTAATCTATTTTTCCTCTTCATATTCATCTTTATTCTTGTTGATAGGGTAAACATCAATACAGTGGAAAGTAGAGATATGAATAAAAATATTAAAAATGCATATCTGACATTTATTGATGATGTTATTAATCCTTCCATAACAACCCCGAATATTAAGCTCAATGACAGTGATGCTGTATACGCTGCTATGTACTTGTCTCTTTTACCCGGCGGGGCAATAACGTTTGTTACCGTCATTAATAGAGGCTGTACAACTCCCATGGATAACCCGGTTACTGTTGATAAAATCAATACCTCGTATATATTATTGGATAACAGGTAAAAGAATATGCCCACTGTCATTATTAAAAGTAATAATGCTATAGTCCTTGGTGTTTTTTCTATATTAATTCTCCCGTTGATCAGGACATTGGCAACCATTGCCCCTATGCCGTATAAGGTTGCAGTTAAGCCCACAAAGAATACATCTGCATTTATAACATATTTAGTAAATACAGGAACGACTGTCATAAGCATGTTGGTTGAAGTCCTCATGGTGAATGCTACAGATAGCAACATTATCAGATTTATTAAAAGTAGTTTATTGTTAGTATTATTCATTAATAAAGTAATTACATATTAATATTTAATTTTTTAAAAATACAGTAAACACGTCTATATCAATTTTAATAATACATAGCCATGGCACGTAACCTGCCACAGGAAATACAATAGTGGAAACAAATTACATCCAGTAATTATTTTTGTATTAAAGTTATTACTCTTTGATAATAATAAAATACTTATAGATAGATAGTATCATTCATGTATATATGGACAATACTATATCAAAATTTATTGAATTGCCCGTGCAAAAAAGAGTTGATTTCTGGTCTCCTCAGAAAATAGGGCATATTAGAAAATTATCAGGCAGTGGAATAGCTTCTGAAATATTTGTTGAAAATAATGAGAGTCTGAGAATACTTGATAACATTGTTTTCAGAGAGAATAAATCCCATGCTATTCCGAACATGGACATGCAAACAGATACTATGCTTGCCGGCATGAAACTATCCGTTCCGGTATACCTCGGAGATATGTCATACGGTGCGTTAAGCGGAAATCCTAATATTGCAATTGCAAAGGCAGCTGAAATCACGGAAACCATGGCAGGTACTGGAGAGGGCGGATTGTATGGGTCAGTTTCCGGTTCAAAAAGAATATTTGTCCAGTGGGCATCCGCACGTTTTGGTGTTAGCGCGGGCTCCCTTAACCAGGGTGCATCTATAGTAATAAAAATAGGGCAGGGGGCGAAACCCGGAATAGGAGGGCACCTTCCTGGAAGCAAGGTAACGCATAATATATCGCTGGCAAGAAAAATACCTGAGAATATGGATGCAATATCACCGGCACCACACCATGATATATATTCAATAGAAGACCTGACACAGAGAATAGAAGCATTAAAAATATTATCTGATAAGCCTGTATTTGTAAAGGTTGCAGCAACCAATTACATACCGTATATAGTTACGGGAATTGCAAGATCAGGTGCTGCAGGAGTTATAATCGATGGACATGGGGCAGGAACAGGAGCAGCCCCTGTTGCAGTCAGGGACAATATGGGCATACCTGTGGAACTTGCAGTAGCTTCCGCTGATTCTATATTGAAAAAGGAAAACCTCAGAAAAAATTTTACCATTATAGCAGCAGGAAGAGTGTCAAATTCCACAGATGCCATGAAACTTTACGCGCTGGGTGCGGACGTTGTTAGCCTTGGCACATCTATTCTCATAGCAATGGGATGCATAATGGTAAAGAAATGTAATTTAGGCTATTGCCCGGTTGCATTGACTAACAGGACAGATAGCAGCAAATCCCTGGATATTGATTTTGCAGTAAACCGTGTTGTGAACTTCATAAATGGGTTCAGAAGTGAAATGGCTGAAATGATGGGAAAACTGGGGATAAACAGCATGAAAGAACTTACCGGCAATAGGGATTTGCTGGAAGCCAGAAATCTTTCCGGAGAAACCATGGAATTGCTTGGAATAAGGTACGGAAATCCTGTAGACCTGGATCCTATACAGGGAAATTTTGAATATGACATAAAATATCTAAATAGCCTCATAAATAAGGGGGAACCTGTAATGAGCAGCATGGGAAGCAACGCGCCTCCAGAGGTTGATAAACCTGCCAGAATAATAGACTGGCTAAGGCTGGACGGTGCCCAGGTTACAAGGCCCTCCATAGATCCTTACAGAGAAAACATAAACCTGGATTTTTATTTATCAGGAGGAGATCTTGTTATTTCAATGCCCGTAATAATAAATGTCAATGGTGCTGATAAAAATGTAATGGAGGCACTGGAATGGGCTTCATTGTTTATAGGTTCAGTTACAATAGATTATAATCCTGAGATGGACAATCCCGAAATAAATTTTCATGGGACACATTCTGGAAAACACCGGTATTCATTTATAGCCTCGGGAGAAAACCTTGATCGCAATGCGGGTGGCTTTATTCTGGAGGAGGACAGGTATACAGAGCTTAAAATCACAGAAATTAATGATATACTGGGAAAAGAAGGAATACGAGAAAACTATGATTTAATCCTGGAGGTCTCCAGATTCAGGAATTCTGGTGACATTATCAAGTACCTCGCCCTCGGGTGTGATTCTGTTATATTATCTTCAAAGATATTCGAAAGTGGGCTTGAAAATAATTATTCTAATCTAAATGAAAAGGCATTAAATTTTTTAATGGGAATAAGGAAAGAACTTGCCCTGTTATCCGGGGCCATGGGTATATCAAATCTTCAATATTCAATTGTAGGGAATAAAGAGCTCTTAAGGTCTGTTAACCTTGATAGTAATATAGGTAAAGCTATCAATATACAGGAGGGTGGAAGCAGATGAATTATATACCATCCAGCTGTGGCCTTTTTGGAATAATGAGGAAAAATGGCAGGGAAAAAATACCCGGAACTATTCCGGTAAAATGCCTGAATTCAATACGGTACCGTGGCAGCGACAAGGGTTCCGGCTATGCATCTTTTAATGTTAACCATAACAACAATTACAGCATAAACGTGTTTTATGAAGAGGATGAACATAAATTAAGGTCGTTGCTGGAACAGAATGGCTTTGGCATAAATAAAATGGAAGTCAGGAATGGAAATAACATAAAAAGCTATTGCTATGATGTTTCCATTGGAGATATGAGTTCCATAGACAATGTTAACGATGTTTTATGGAAGGAGGGAACAGGCCGGATTTACAGTTCAGGCACATCACTTGATATTTTTAAGGGCATAGGATATCCAGATGATGTGGGAAAAGAATATTCAATAGAATCAAAGGAAGCTGACATGTGGCTCGCACATACAAGGCAGCCAACAAACTCACCGGGCTCTCTCCCATACTGGTCACATCCATTTTCTTCATTTAACATAGCTATAGTACATAATGGTGATATCAGTTCATTTGGCGCCAACAGGGAATTTCTGAAATCAAAAGGTGTTAATAGTTTCGTGGGAACTGACAGCGAAGTTATAGCTTATATTTTCAGGGAATTATTGAAGCAGTATGATTTAATCACAACAGTAAAAATCATGGCAGGGAAAATTGAAGATTCCAGTATGAAATATAAAAACAGGGGAGCTGTCCTTGATGGGCCATACACACTTGTTATAGGCTATGATGATGGCAATGACCTGTATATGATTTGCATTGCAGACCGTACAAAATTAAGGCCTGCAATACTTGGTGAGGATGATGGCAATTTCTTTATAGCCAGTGAAGAAAGCCAGATCAGGCTTATTAGCCCGAATGCTAGAATATGGACACTGGAACCCGACTCTTATTTTATAGCATCCTTTAACCGCGGCATTATAAGTCCCGGGAGAAAGGGCATTGAGAATAGGAATAAAATCAATATTCCTGATTCTTTTCAGATTGATGCAAGGGCAATAGAATACAACAGGCTTAACCAGGCTATATTAAAAGGAGATCAGGCCATAACAATAAATAATGTTGCCGGGCACAGGTATATAGGAATAAATTTTCCTGATTCAGAGAAAGATATAACTATTTATGGAACACCGGGAAATTGCTTTATGAATCTTAACGAAAACAATAGTTCTACAATTTATGGTAATGTTGCGGATGATTGCTGTGATTCTATGGGGGGAGGAATGGTAAAAATCTACGGGGATGCAGGAGATATTCTATGCCAGGCATTAAATGGAGGGAAAGTTTATGTGCTCGGCAATGCTGGCAATAGGGCATGCATACAGATGCGTGAATACGTGGACAAATCTACTGTAGTTGTAATTAACGGAAAATTTGATGATTATCTCGGTGAATATATGTCCGGTGGCACTTTGCTGGTTCTTTCCAACAGTGACAGAAATTTTGGGAGGTATATAGGATCCGGAATGATAGGGGGGACTATCTTTATAAGGGGAAAGGTTAACAGCAGGAACATAGGCATTCAACCTCCTGAAACTGCTGTAAATGGAATGTTAAATGCACTCAGGAAATCAGAATTGATCACAGATAAAGAGTATCATAAATTAAAGGGAATGAGTTTTATAGACATGATTAAGTTTCTTCCATCCGATTCCAGAAAATTTGTAAGAAAATTTTATTCAGGGCACGAATTGCCTGAATACGAATACCGTTATTTGAATAGTCAGGAAAAAATAAAATTAAATAGTATTGTGAATGAATTTGATACCGAAATGGGAACACATAGTACAGAATTTCTGGGTGATAAATTTACAATAATAATGCCGGGAAATTATTGAGTTATAATATCCTCTTTTATTACTTCTATTTCCCTTGAGGCCTATATATGACATATTGTTTTCTTTCTGTGCTTCCGAATTTGACAGGATTTAATCTTTCTACCTTATTGCAGGGAATTATAATTTTTACATTTTAATTCTATCTAATGTTTCAATCTATCTTCTATGAACAACTACATCTTAACCATAATAAAAATGTCAGTAATCGCATAAAATTCCATAACACACTACCTTTTCAAGTTGTCATTTTGTTCATATTCTGGTATTCATATTTAAATCAGTTGCGTGAAACATGAACATAGATCAGTGCCATTTAAAATACAGATACAGCATTTCCGTCAATTTAATGTAAGATACAGATTTTAAGCAAAATCATTTATCCGGATTATCCCCGTAAAAGTATTTATTGCCTGTTTGCATTAGGTGATATGCAGGATGAAGAGTCCTTTATTGAAAAGTTAAAGAAAGATGAAGTTGAATTTTTGCAACTGCAATTTACAGATATTTCTGGCTCAGTTAAATCATTGACCATACCACATAACAGGTTTGAGGATGTTATTTACAATGGCGTTATGTTTGATGGCAGTTCCATTGTTGGATACAAACAGATAGAGGATTCTGATATGAAGGCAGTACCGGAATTATCATCCTATACCATTCTAACCAATGAGAACTATGCAGGGAAAACTGCAAGGTTTGTGTGCAAGATATTCAATTCAGATGGCACAAGGTTTGAGGGAGATCCAAGGTATATACTGGAAAAGCAGGTTGAGAGGCTTACTAAGGAAAACAAGACATACTATTTAGGCCCTGAACTTGAATATTTCCTTTTCAAGCAGGATGAGAATGGTGAGCCAACAATAGAGCCAAGCGATTATGGGGGATATTTTGACAAAGAACCTCTTGATAAGGCATTCACAGTAAAGCAGGAGATAATAAGGAAGCTTGAAGGCCTCCATTACTATCCTGAGGCATCACACCATGAGGTAGCATACAGCCAGCATGAGATAGATGTAAAGTATTCAGATGCTATTACAATGGCTGATAGAATAATTATGATAAAAAGCGTTGTAAAGGAAACTGCCAATGAATATGGATATTATGCAACATTTATGCCAAAGCCTGTAAAGGGTGTAAATGGGAATGGAATGCATGTGCACCAGAGCATATTCTCAGGTGATGAAAACCTTTTCTACAATGAGTCCAATAAGTATGGATTGAGCGACTATGCAATGCATTACCTTGGTGGAATATTGCATAATGTAGCAGATGCATCACTTGTCCTTGCATCAACTGTAAATTCCTATAAAAGATTGGTACCGGGCTATGAAGCGCCTGTATACATTGCATGGGCAAACAGGAACAGGAGTGCACTTGTGAGAATACCTGCTGCACCACCAAAGGGAAAGAGAATGGAGTTAAGGTTCCCTGATGCTGCTGGAAACCAGTATCTGCAATTTGCTGCAATACTTGGCATGGGGCTTGATGGTATAGAAAATAAAACCAATCCCCCTGAAGCAATGGAGAAAAATATATTTGAAATGGATCTGGCAGAAAGGCAGAAGAATGGGATAAAGTCAATGCCCGGTTCACTTGGCCAGGCTATAGAATCATTCCGCAACAGTGAATTGATGAAGAAAATATTCGGTGAATCTGTATTCAATAATCTGCTGCGCATCAAAGAAAATGAATGGAACGAGTTCAGGTCAGAGGTCACGGACTGGGAGATTAATAAGTACCTTGATATCTATTAATCTTTTTAATTATTCCGAATAACCATTTCAATATTCAGGGAAAAAATATTAACCTATGAATTTTCTTAACAGGCTGAGCTCGTAAATATATGATTTAACTTCTTCAAATTTCCTATTTTTAAATGCCATGAGCAGTAATTTAGTGTATAAATTATGTTTCTGCACATTATATGATGTTTCGGTTGGAATGCCTATGTTATCTTCAACATATTTAATATCTTCCCTTATCATATCCAGAGTTTTATCGCTAACCCTCCAGATTTCTTTTAAATAGTCAAGTGATTCGTAGTTGAAGTATTGTGCACTGGCTTTTATATCCTGTTCCATATAACGGTATAATTTCTTTAACAGCACCTGACTGGATTCCGGTAGGGACGATAAGGAAGCTATTCCAAGTATCTCCGGGGGAATTCCAATTGAATAAAGAGCACCAACAAAGGAAATTGCACGTGGCAAACTAGCTTTTCCTGTACTACGGGAGTATCCAAATAGCCCTATATGCAATTTCCGCTCCCTTCTCTTCGGAAGATAAAATGTTATGTCATTAATTGGCTGTGCAATATCCTCTATAATTTTCTGAAATCTTTCAGAATATGTGCCCACAATTCCCTTTATTATTTTTTCAGTTTCTATATCAATAAATTCAGCTTTCTGTGGCGTATGTTTATTGATTAATTTAATTGAATCTTTGACTTCCTGATCATTGTAATCGTATCTAAAAGCTGATTGTATAGAGAAAGTATAGTATTGATCGTATTCAGAAAGTGCCCTTTTTATATTTGCAGGGCCAAGATTTCCCCTGAATGGTGAAGAGCCGGCTCCGATTATTGGATATACTGACATTCCAGTATCCTCACTTATTTGGTCCATTTTAGACGCTGCATATTTTGCAAGCAACGTTGCAGGAATCATCCCGTAATTCATTGCAGGATCTGACCTTGCAATAAAGATTCTCATATATTCTGGAGAAATAACCCTGTGATATTCCTTAACAATATGCTCAATATTAAATATTGAATCTTTATCTTCTATCAATGGAATCAGGTTAATCTTGCCTGGAAGAACTTCCCCTGTAACATCCTTTGAATAAACATTGTCATAAAGATTGATGGATTGTGCTCCCACCACACATTTTTCATAAAATTTGACCACATTCAGCATGCTCCTGTAATCTGTGGTGAAGGGAAGTATTACCTCAAATATTGGAGCTATTCCATTATTGAATATCCTGTTTGAAACATCATAATTAAGTGGGATGCTATTTAGAGTCTCATTCAGAATTTTTCTTTCAGCCCCTTCAATTAATGGATTTGGAACCCGGTATGTCAGGAAAATATCCTGCCCAATTTTGCTATTTTCAAAGAAAATGCGGTCCTTTGCAAATAATTTCCTTATTACATGTGTATCTACATCTTTCCCTTCTGCATCCCACATTACCTCCTGTATTCCTAATTTTTTATACGCTATGTAAGCTTCTTCGATTTCGTCTTCATTTGTAATTATATTTTTATTTGAACTCCATTCCGGCATCAATGCATTGTCAGGATGTTGGGTTGACATCGTTTTTGGAATCATAATCCTTAATGCGAAGGATGTAAATATATAAATTGATTAAAAAAATGGCATCTGTCTCATTTATACATGTAAAATAAGAGAGGATTCAATACAGTATGGATTATAAGCTATCAAAATATGATTTCTGTCTATACTGGAAATAAAATATAATAGATTTGGGGGCATTACACTTATTAATCTTTATCTATTTTTTCATTGCCCTCCATATGAATGTTATTATGTTCAATTGCGTGCATTGGTGGTGAGGGCGGATAACCGGTGATATCAAGCCCTGCTTCTCCGTGAATAGCCATATCACCTATTTTTAGCCTTGCATTGGTCTCGCGCAATGGAATAAACACCCCGATCAACCTTAATAAACCGTATGTCAATGCAAATACATATAATATAACTATAACTGCAGCAAATGCCTGTATGCCGAGCTCATAAAAATTTCCATATAAGGCGCCCCGCAATCCCGGGTCAATATACTGTGTTACCACCGGATCAGCAAGTACCCCGGTTAATAATCCACCCACTACCCCGGCAACGGCATGAGATGAAAAAACACCCAGGCTATCATCCACCTTGAATTTAGGCTCTATTTTATATAGAAATATCCATGGTATTATTCCTGTAGCTATTCCTATTACCATTGCACCATAAATGTTAACATAACCTGCAGCAGGTGTTATTCCAACCAGCCCCGCTATAGCTCCAACAGATGCACCGATTAATGAGGGCTTCTTGAAAAACTTCAAATCCATGAACATCCATGTCATCATGCTTACTGCTGTTGCCACATTTGTATTTATTATTGCTATTCCTGCATCTATGGTAGCCCCATATGGATCGCCACCGTTGAATCCGTCCCAGCCCAGCCATATCAATCCCAGGCCCAGCATTACCAATCCGAGGTTATTTGCCTTCATCTTCATTTCATCTTTTAACCTCGGACCTATTACAAAGGCTGCTGCTAAAGCCCCTATTCCCGCATCTAGATGTATAACATACCCACCGGAAAAATCTACCGCCCCAAGCTGGTTTAACCAGCCACCGGCAAAAAGCCAGTACGCAACAGGGCTATAAACTACCAGCGACCAGATGGGCACAAAAATCATCCACGCTTTGAAATTCATTCTTTCTAAAATTCCACCCAGCAATAGGATGGGCGTAATAGCGGCAAATACAAACTGGAAAAACATAACCGTTGAATTTGGTATTGTTAATGCATCTTTTAAAGGCCCAACTATGGCCTGGCCAGATATAAATGACCCTGCACCTGCAGGTGATGGAATTCCAAAAATGTAATATCCGTCTATTTTCAACAAACTTGATGTGCCAAATCCAAAATTATAACCAGCCAGAATCCATATTATAAGAACTGCGGCAAAAGCGTATAAAGCCATCATCATCGCATTTACCATATATTTCCTTTTTGTCAATCCTGCGTAGTATATAGCCAGTCCGGGTATGCTCATAAGCCCAACCAGAGTGGAAGCGGTTAGCATCCATCCATTATTTCCTGTGTTAAGCCATGATGTGCTATCAGGGATAGTTGTAAAATACAATATCATGCTATTCAGTAACATGATAATGAGTACCATTTATGTATTGATAAATATTTCTATTTATTTTCTGTCAATTGTTTTAATTATAAGCTATTATCTGAATAATAAATATTTATTTGAGAATAATATGCCTTTAAGATATAAAATATATAGTAATACGGAATAAATCGGTAAAATAGAAACTTTTAGATATACAAATAAATTGCGCGTTAAGATAGAAATGTCTGAAAATTGTTTACATGGCATGTGTAGTCGCCAATTGTCAAAATACCACCTGCGAATATTTGTAATTAATATTGAGATACAGATTACCATAGCTTAAAAAATTCACCGATATTTATCAGAGAAAACCAGGAAAAATATGAAATATATGTTCTGATCCTTCTTATGATATTCATAGTTTTAAGTACAATAGGAATTGCAAATAGTTACTTACACTTCATCGGTTAGATAGACCTTAAGCACATCAGTTTTGGAATATTTGAACCTGTGTATAGACTTGGTTACACCGTGATGTTTATCATAGTGGCGTTTTTCCCACTGCCTGACTATATTGTTGTTCCGTTTTACAGATATCGAGCAGTTGCTAATGCAAAGATTTATTGAGCATAGGAAAGCACTGCCAGTAGAGTGAAATACTGCATATCCTTAGGTTCAATTTCACCGGTGGTTTTAAATTCAGTTATTTTACTATATTATTGTACATCCATAGAATTGCTACGATCATTCAAATCCATTTCCACATGGCATTGTCTTTTAAGGTATTCACCAGTTTCGCTGTCTTCACAGAATATATAGGTTCCATAAATTCCCCTTGTTAGAAGAATTCTGTATCGATTAACAAGAAGCTCTATAGCAGTGTCATATGATGTTTTATCTCCATTCTTTCCTTTAAAGAATAGTTTTTTAATTTCAAAATCTTCGCAATTGTCTCCAAGCACCCATTTATTATCTCTCCTCACAAGGTCTCTTCCCCATATGACACCGGTATAATCAGCTTCAAATCCCTGTGCGCCATAAACAGAAGCACATTTCTCCAGTTTATTTGATTCCCCACCTACCCAGAAAGGAGCATACTCTTTTTTAGGGTCCATAAGCCACCTTACCGCTATTCCGGTTCCAGAGTATAGATTAAGCCCTGATGGAATTCTATCCCCTATCCTGATATTATCCTGTGAATTAATATCGTGTATGTTTCCCTTTGCTTCAGTGAATGAGGCAACCAGAGCGGATTTTTTTCCAAGGTCTATTTTTGTTTTAAGTGTATTTATAAGGCATTTTATATCTGGAAAATATTGCAGGTCATACGGTTCAGGATAAATTGTGGATTCACCTTTCAGCAGTTTATTTACAAATTCTCCGTACTCATTACCATTTCTATATAAGCCTTTAAGTGTTATTTCATGCGGGTTCTCAAGATACTTTAAAAAATTTGATTGTGTTCCCTGTTCGCGCGTTCCAAGTATCTGGGAATCGTCATAGAAGAATACCGATATATCTGCTACTTTTCCTGCATTTTTAATATTTTTAACGGTCATTCTCTGTGATTCGTCGAATATAGCAATATCATAATGTACTGGAAATTTATCTTCAGCAACACCGGGATTGCCGGGCCTTCCGGTTGAATAATATTTAATCAGGGTGGACATTCCCGTGCTAATACTATCAAGGAGTTTACGCAGCGATGCGACCATCCTGTTATTCCTGTAAGAAAGTACAGATTGTTTGCCCATTGCTGATGACCTGAGAAGAAGGTTGAGGGCAATCAATGATTTTCCGGAACCGGGTCCGCCGTGGATTATATAATTTCCTGGCGTTCCTGTAAGCAGGTTATTAATTATTTCAAGATAGGGCTCCAATTGCTCGCTGTAAAGGCCATAACCTTCAGATGCAAGGGCTTTCATTGCGCCATTTTTGATATCAAGATGGTATTTCCTTACAGCCTCAAATAAGTTTATATTTTGCCTGTACCTTGCATTGACAAAGGTCGTCAGGCTGTGAGGATCGAATCCAGGGTCTAAATTTTTCTTCAATTCCTTTATTATTAATTCCCGTTCATTTCCAGAATATATTCCATCCATAGATTTGTTGTGATTTAATATGTTGTATAAAATGACCATAGAATTAATGTTAAAATTTTCTATCCCTTCTATACTATACTTTATTTTTCCAGAATAGTTCAACACCTGATATGAAGGATTAACTTCTTTTTTGTTATCAGCAATTACAGAATAATCATCGACTATTTCCATGGTTCTCCAGCCTTTCATTTCAATTATCATCAGTGATGGAGATACAGTATTTCCGACAAATATAGCATCTGCCCGCTCTCCTCCTGCAGGAATGATGTACTCAAGAACAATGCCCTTGCTGTTAAGTGCTGTGATCAGATTATATAGATATGCAATAGAACCCTTCCAGGAATTATACAGGTATAACCCGGGAGATACATGAAATAGTTCTCTATATTTGTTTGCCAGGGCATCTGGAAAATCTTTATTGTATTCTTCAAGAAAAGATTTGGTGTTGTTATAATATAAATAATTCATTGTAATAACAATATTATAACTTATTTAATAATTTTCTTTATATAAAAGAAAAATCCTTATATATTACAACCAGGTATCCTGAGATACAGTATTATTTTCCTTATATTCAGGGTAAACGGTAAAATTTTGCGCCCTAAGCCCGACCATTCGCAGTACCTTGTATGTTGACCACCTTTAACAGTATCAGGGCAAAACCTATAAAATAGAAAATAGAGGATAATTCAAAAAGCCGGGAATACTCAGCAGATCCCATACCCCGGAATAGAAAAAGGACCAGACCATATATCAATGGGGAAAACGCTGCACCTATCTCTGTGGAAACAAGGAATATGGATAAATATTTGCCTGCACTTCCATGCGGAACTATGAAACTCATATATGAATTTGTAATTGTAAAATAATTTCCATATGCTATACCTATTAATGAACCAAGGACTAAAAATAAGTAAAATGCGTGTATGAACGAGATAAATAATATGCTGAATCCACTTATCAATGGAAATATTAACAGAAATATTTCTTTATTTATTTTATCAGCAAGAATTCCTATGCCCACAGTAGACAATGCTGAAATTAAAAGTATAGTTACACCTGCTATTGCAACATAGATTGCAGTATCTTTCAAATCAAGTGAATATTCAAAATAGTAATATTCAAAGAATACCAGTCCAGAGCTCCCTGTGGTTATGAAAAAATTAGCTATTGCCATCCATTTAAATTTTGTAGATTGTTTAAAGTTTTTAATAACACCGGAAAGCTTCCGGTGTATAATTTCAGAGCTGCTAATATAATCCTCTCTTTTTATTGTAAATATTGTGATTATAGACCCTGCAGCTATAGTTATAAGGATTAATACAGTGGCAAGCTCTATTCGCCCTGTTCCGATTAAAACTCCCGATAACCCGAATCCAAAAGCTGAACCAATCAGTGTGAAAAAACCACCTACTCCTGATGATGTACTTCTCTGCGATTCGGGGATTATATCTCTAATCAACGGCTGGTAGGAGCCATAAGCAATATTGGACCCGATCTCAATCAGGATGTAAATAATAAAAATTGTAACAATGGTTTCTTTGATTATTATAAATAGCAATAAAGAAAATATAACAATTATAGAACCTATTAAAATCATAGGTCTTCTACGGCCATATCTTGAATGGAATTTATCTGAAAATGATCCGGAAAGAAAATTGAATGCAATTCCGATAATTATGCCCGCAAAAGCAATTATTCCAAGATATATCGTCTGGAGCCTGGATGGAACTAATAATTCTATTACATATGGGAGGAATAATGACTCAAAGGAAGTCCATAAATAATTATTTCCAAGATATACGGAATTCATCCCAAAAATATACCTGAAAGACTTCAATGAGTGTTCGTTCACTATAATGGATAAGCAGGTAGCTTATAAATTAATCTTTCAGTATCTTATAAAACATAGCAAATCCTATAAAGAAAAATCCTCCTGCGGCATAAAAAACATATCTGAAACCCAGGGAATAGGATGAAGAAAAATAAAGGATTAATCCGTATATGAGGGGTGACACAGAGGATGCGCCACCTGTGGCCATATTATAGTAACCCATATATTTTCCAGTTTCCTCACCGGGGGCCATATCGCTGGCTAAAGCATCTGAAACACTCATAAATATTCCATATGACATGCCTATTATGGAGCCTAATATAAGAAAATAGACAAATTTCTCAAATTCAGGTATGAGAATCATTGCGATTCCACCGATAACGGTTATATAAACAAGGATTTTTTTCCTGCCTATTTTATCTGACAATACACCGAAAACAAATGATGCAAACGCAGATGTAATAAGTACTACAATGCCAGCTATTGAGACATAATATGCCGGATTTGCGTAATGCAATATGTATTTAAAAAAATACAGCTCAAAGAATGATAGCCCTATAACACCTGAAAATACCATGAAGCTTCCAACAACTACATAGATATAATTTTTTAAACCATTTTTTAAATTGAACATATCCATGAATAATTTTGTTATCCCCGGCTTCTTCCGCTTAATTATCAGGTCTGATTTCTTTATGGTGTTGGTGGACAGGAGGGCAGTAACCACCACTACGACCGTTATTAAAACAATTACATACTGCCTATACGGTGTGTCTATCAGGAAACCTGTGATGCCATATCCCATCATAGAGCCTAAAAGTCTGAATATGCCCCCTATTCCACTACCCTTACCTCTTTGATCTTCTCCCAGAATATCTGCGTATAGTGGCTGGTATGCCCCTACTGCTACATTCGAAGAGATCTGTATCATAATATACCCGAGAAGAACGCCCGCAAGTGTAATAGTTAGAAGCTGATTAAGAAACATTGATAGCACTATGAATATTGCTCCAGCCATAATATAAGGTCCACGGCGACCCCACCCAAAATTATACTTGTCACTCAATGTCCCGAAAAAAAGACCAATAAATACACCGAGGGCAGTACCTATAAATGCAATTATTCCCAGGAATAAACTACTTTTATTATACGACAATAATTCAATGGGCAGTATATAAGATTCATATGAAATCCATAGATAATTGGTGCCAAGATGTATGGCATTCATTTTTAATAAATAACTGGTGCTTTTTGGTATATTTACCACTTTTTATTAACATAGCTATAGTATTAATAAACATACGTTTTGTATATTGATAGTTTTCATATAACTTCCAGAAAAGATAAAAACAATGAATAATTGACCTCGAGACAACATAATTTAGTTATACGCACATATCAGGTATAATTTATACAAATGTGCCAGCATTGGAAAAAGCCATGGGCAATATCAGTAAAGAATAGAACTTTATTATATAACTTAAGGCTATAATCCCTATGGCTGATAAAAGTATTGATAAACAGGTTGACAAATATTATAACGAAGCAATGAAACTTTTTAATGATGAAATATATGATAAAGCAATCCTTCCGTTAACCAGGGCCATTAAATTAGATAATGGCAATCCAGAGTATTATGAAAAGCGGTCGTGGTGTTATATATATACAGACGAGAGCAAGAAGGCAATAGAAGACATAGATAAGGCCTTATCCATAGTTAAAAAGCCGGAGTATTATATTGCAAAGGCATACGCATTGATAAATGATAACAATAACAGTGAGGCATACACGGCACTTGATACAGCAATAAATATGGCTCCAGGGAATCCCGATTACCATTCTATTAAAGGAGATCTGCTTCTTGACGACAAAAAATATGGCCCTGCTCTAGAACAGTATAATACAGCAATAAAAATACTTCCAGGTGTATACCAGTTCCATTATGGAAAAGCCATGGCTTATTCGTATATGGAAAAATTTCCTGAAGCGCTTGAAGAATATAACAGAGTTATAGAAATTGAGCCAAATTTTGGGGAAGCTTATTACAACAGATCAATAATTTATCTGGATCAGGATAAGTTTGAAGATGCCATCCGGGATGCTGAGAGGGCAATGGATCTTGAATCAGACGTTCCGGATAATTTCGATTTAATGGGAAACATTTTAGCAGCAATGGAAAAATACGAAGAGGCCTTAAAATATTATGGTGAAGCAATAGAACTTGACAGTAGATTTGCTGCGGCCTATTATGATATGGGAATTATGTACGACAATATGAAAAACTATAGTAACGCCATTGAAAATTATGATAAGGCAATTAAACTGGTTGATAATTACTATGAAGGAACAAAATCGCCTTCAAATGCAGCTATTCCAGCATTTCTTAAAAAAGCAAATGACTTATATTTGCTTAATAAAGCAGATGACGCCATTGCCACCTATGAACAGGCATTTAAGAGAGAACCAGGAAGTGTAATAATTCCGGTAAAAATGGGACATATACTATTTGAACTGGCAAGGTACAGTGATGTGGTATCACTTCTATCACCAATCTTTTCATATGGCCTGAAAACTATTAAAAAAATGTGCGCAGAAGATGAATGCGAGGATAACCACCTTATATCCGGATTAAATGACCTTATCAATAGTTGCAATGCCACCGGTAAAACACAGAATGTCAAGTTATATAAAAAATTACTAGATGACATGCAATGAAGCAATGCACACGAATAAATTATTGACTCAAGTTAAATGATAAATCTATCTATTCCTATTATATATTATAGTAACAATAAAAGCATACAGGTCATTCCATTGATAAAATGGCCATCTCGGAACCAGAGGGAACTGGATAGATGGTGTAGCGCTATCCTCCCGGAGTTTGAGTATTATAAGAATGGTGGCTTCCAGAGGTATATTTTATATAGTTAAGGAAAAAGTAACCTTACTATGAATTATAATTATTCATTGCGTTTAACACGAGCTATTCTGATAAATTATTAAAATCAGATTTCTAAAACTTGTGTTTTTATTATTTCCTAACAAGAATATTACTTTTTATATCACTATTGTGTTTGGCATAGCACCATACCTTATACGTTTGGAATTTTTATAGTTTGCCGGTTTTGGATGCTATATTCGTAAATATGCTTAAATTTTTCATCATCAGATAAATTTAATGTACAATGGAATTTTTATATAAGACAATACATAATATTTAACGATAAGAAATGAATTCAATACTAATATTTTTTTACTATTAAAGTTTTTAGGAGAATGGAAAGGCCGGTTATTAGAATTTTTAGTGTTTTATAAATAATTCAATATATTATTTATTAATTTTTAAAATTATAGCAGGTTTATATAACAGGATTCACATCAAACTATATGGGTGATATAGAAAATATATCAAAAAATCCGGAAAATCAGCTAAAAATGTTATTATTCCATAGAAATCCAGAATTGAATGGAAGACTGGAAACATTTGTGAGAATGCTTGAACCAGCGAATATTGTTGTTATTACTGACCCAGATTTTTATGAAAAAAAACTGGTAGGGGAAATGGCAACAGACCATGAACTTATAGAATTGAATAGGAAATATTACAGTAATTCTTACCTGTACAGGAGCAATCCAGATGATGTTGCAAGGACTGAGAAGGATACATACATATCCAGTTTAGATGAGAAGAATGCTGGTGCAACAAATAACTGGATGGAACCAGAACACTTAAAATCCCGCATTTTCAATTTAATTAAAGGTTCAATGAAGAATAAAACCATGTATATCGTACCATTTATTCTGGGCCCCGCAGGTTCGAAATACAGTGAAGCGGGCATACAGATTACAGATAATCCATATGTTGTAATTAACTTAATAAAAATATCGCTTGTTGGAAAAGAAGCCATAAACCGTATTGAAAATACAGGCAAATATGTGGTAGCAATCCATGTAACCGGTACCCTGGATAAAAATAACAGATACATTGCACATTTCACAGATGAAGACCTGATAATTAGTGTAAATACCGCATATGGCGGAAATGCCCTCCTGACCAAAAAAGGCTACGCGCTGAGAATAGCAAGTGTACACGCAAGGGACAACTCAAGGATGGCAGAACATATGATGGCACTTGAAGTTACATCACCCAGCGGGAGAAAATACGGCATCTCAGGAGCTTTTCCAAGCGCCAGTGGCAAAACGAACCTATCTATGATACGGACTCCTACTGATATGGCTGGCTGGGATGCGCAACTATTGAGTGATGATATTATATGGATGCATATCAATAATGACTCGCTATACGCAATTAACCCTGAATATGGATTTTTCGGTGTTGCACCTGGCACCAATGCAACAACAAATCCCAATGCAATGAAAGCATTCAATAGGGATACAATTTTTACAAACACTGCACTAACAACGGATGGCAAACCCTGGTGGTATTCACTTGACCCTTCTGTAAGTGAGGTATATGACTGGCATGGCAATTTAACTACGGATTTAAAGAATGCGGCCCATCCAAACTCACGTTTTACTACACCAATAAAGAATTACCCGTATCTTTCTAGTAAATTCTATGATAATGAAGGCTTGAAAATTGACGCTATGTTATTCGGAGGCAGGCGCAGTGATCTCATACCGCTTGTGAGGCAGGCAAAGAGCTGGGCGCAGGGCGTGCTTTTCGGCGCAATGATAAGAGCTGAAACAACGGCTGCTACAACTGGAAAAGTTGGAATATTGAGAAACGACCCTATGGCCATGATTCCGTTCTGCGGGTATAACATAGGCGATTACTTCCAGCACTGGCTTGATATGGGAAAACTAGTACAGCACAGGCCTGAGATTTTTTATGTGAACTGGTTCAGAAAAGATTCAGATGGAAATTTCATCTGGCCTGGCTTCAGTGAGAATTTCAGGGTTATTGAATGGATTGCCAGCAGGCTGGATGCAAAAGCAAATGCCATTGAAACCCCTGTTGGATTAATTCCCGACATAGCTAATTTCGCCTCTGGAAATTTAGGCAAAAACAAATTAGAGCAGCTCTTTGAGATAGATTATCCGGGATGGTTAAAGGAACTTAACGAAATAGAACCATTTTTCAAAAAGATAGGCGATAGTTTCCCCGAAGAACTGTGGAGAGAATTTCATAACATGAAAGATGGAGTGGAAAAACAAATTTAAATTATAATATTTGCAATTAATTTTAACATTATATTTTATTGGTAACCAGATCATAAATGCTTACAGAATTGAATAAAACAGTGATAAAGCAATTACTTTAATGGAAATCCAATAACCAAGTTTTAATATTAATTTGAATTATAAAACAATGGAAGGGCATAGAATAGAAGATCTTCTGAGATTAAAAAATATTGAAAATGTTATAATCGACAGTACGGGAAAACGTATTGCCGCACTGGCGGGAAGCACGTACAGAGACTATAAGAAAAAGGAGTTTAATAAGTATATTTACATTCTCAAGGAAGACCTTTCAACAGAGAGGGTGATTCAGGGAACTGGAATAAAATGTATTGATATCTCAGATACAGGCCGGCTACTGTATGCTGATGGGCATGGAATACATATAACAGGGAATGGCTTTTCAGACCTTAACATAAAATTTGACGGTGGAATACAGCAGGCAAAGTGGATGGGGGATAAAATACTTTTCACAGCCACAGTAAAAAAACACAGCAGCCCTGAAGATGCCTACTTTTTTGAAGAAAATGATCCGTTGAATGAAATGTATTTGCTGGACCTTTCACATGGAATTAAAAAAATAACCGGAAATATACACATATGGGAATTCGATAATGATGGTGAAAATATATACGCTGTTACATCCAGCAAACCTATGGAGAGTTGCTGGTACAATTCATCTGTTTCGAAAATATACCTGGATGGAAAGGTAGAAAAGGTTTATGACCCGGATTTCAGGGAACTTGGAAAAATTACAGTCAATGGAAACAGGGCAGCTTTCCTTGAATCAATAATGAGCGACAGGGGTGTCATATCCGGAGATATAATCCTTTTGGAAAATGGACATGCTAAGAATATTACAATGGGCTCAGAAACAACATATTCACACATTGAATTTCACAAGAATTCTATGTATGCACTGGAAAACCACATGGGCACATTTACAATAAGAAATATGGAATCCGGAAAAGCTATATGGAAGGGGAGCGGAATTGTATATCCTGTATTTTCACCTGCATTTTCAACCAATGGGAATATATTTGTATTTCCGTATTCCAATGAAAAGGAAATAGCAGAAATCGTGCGTGTAGAATCTGGAAAGGTTAGCAGATCTGGAATAAATAGTGAGCTGCAGAACCTTAAGGCGTATCCATCAGAACTCGTAGAATGGAAATCCTCAGATGGCAAGGATATCTACGGCTTCTTCAGATCGGAAGGCTCCGAAAAACCTGTAATTGTATACATACATGGAGGGCCTACATCCTTTTCCTATCCTGCATTCATAGACAGGACAACAATGTATCTCGGTGCCGGATTTTCAGTGTTCCTCCCTAATTACAGGGGAAGCATAGGAATGGGCAGGCAATACGCTGAATCAAATCGGGGAGATATGGGCGGCATGGATTTTGAAGATGTTATTACTGGAATAAATTATCTTAAGAAACAGGGAAAAATAAAGACCGATAGAATATATATAACAGGTGGTTCATATGGCGGGTATATTTCCGCTCTGGCGATAATGAAATCAGATATATTCAAAGCTTCTGTTTCGCTCTACGGAATTTCTGACTGGATTAGTTTCCACGGTGTATCCAATCTCTATAACTGGGATCGGGTACATATGAATGATGACCCCTATAATTTCAGAAAATACGATGGATTTTCCGCAATAAGAATGGATCATGATGTAAAAACTCCTGTATTGCTGATGCACGGGGTGGAAGATCCATATGTTCCCATAGGGCAGTATTATGAGTTTTACAGATTTTTGAAGGAACATGGCAAATCTGTAAGATTATTAGTTTACCCCAGGGAAGGGCATGGATTTACAGAGAAGGATCATATGATTACGCAGTATAAAGAAACAATAGATTTCTTTAACCGCTATAAATGAAAAATACTGGATGTTAGTTGATATGAATAGCATTCATAGTCACTGGCTCCCATTAACTATTGTATTTGACATAGGGTTTATATTTTAAATTGATTTCAATTATATTAAAATAAAAGAGATGAAACTATGGAAGAACGATCAATGGATGAAATAATGGAGAAAATTAGCCCGCTTGTTACCGGCAACAATGTTTTAGATATTGGTACCGGGTTTGGGATTGTAATTAAGGCATTGATAAATAATAAAGATCTGAAAATTACAAGTATAGACCCGGAAACATGGAGGTTTGATGAGTTAAAAAACACATTTTTAACCGAAATTTATGAAAATAGATTAAAATTGATGAATGCATATGCAGAGAATCTACCGTTCAGGGATAATGAATTTACAACAACAATATCACTTTTCTCTGCTCATCACTTTAAAGATATAATTAAGGCACTGGATGAAATAAATAGAGTTACATCGGGGACCATTATCATAGCTGATTGGGGTCCTGAATCGGCCGGAAAAACAAATCCCCATAGCCCGGAACAACTTGAAATTCCAATGAGCAAGGTAAAGAGTCATGGAATAAAAAACAATTATGCAGTTAAAGATGGCAGCATGTGGTATATGATTTATAAAAAAAATTAATCTGGAATAATACAGGACAACAGGGCATTAAGAGAACGATGATAGTTTATCCGTAATTTAATTTTCTATTTGAAAATCACAATCTTTCTCCAGTACAGTCTCATATTGTTTATCAGATATTATAATTATATCGACCTCATTTATTGTTAGATTAAATACAAGTGTTGAACTCTTAACATTGTTGAATTGCCTGTTAATTAATTCATCCGCAGCTACAGCATTTTTTGCCTTTCTTTCAAGTTTAACATCCTCATATTTCATAAATTCGAAAAAAACATCAGCCGAGTTATTTGTATGAATATGCTGAACAAATTTTATCTGCACATCTGGCTTGAAATCAAAGTCAATGTATAATTTATAGCCATAATAATTAATATTAATATCTTCATATGATTTGTATAATGAAAACTGGTATAGCTTTTTTATTATCTCTGAATAATCCAGAAGTTTTTCCTTAATTGAAGATAAATAGTTTGAGTTTTTCATTTTTATTTTTACATTTTCTAAAAGTTGATCCATAGTAATCTAATATTGCAATATTCAATATCATTTTTTTCTAATACGTATTGAAATAAAATAAACTATTACAGTCCCGGTTATTTGCCATCCTGCATATAATATAAAGTTACAGGTTAATTTTACAGAAATTTCCTGCAAAGTATGAAATTTAATGTTTCCAGTAAATAATCTGCTTGCAGGGTAAATTTACCAGATAATTATTTCGCGGTATTTGAGATTATTATTTGACAAGCCAGTGAAAGTGTGCTGGAAGTTTGGATTTACATAAGCAGGTATTTCAGCCCTGATTTTTTCCGGGGAATGGACATCGTTAAGAATCTGCCATTTTAGTGCCTCATCCTTTACAGTAGTTCTCCAGCTCTGTGCCCAACCCATGAAAAATCTTTGCTCCGGTGTATATCCGTCTATTACTTTCCTTAATTCCGGGTTTTTCTTTAACCTGCGTTCAAGTGCCTCAAATGCTATGCTCACCCCGCCGATATCCGCTATATTTTCCCCAAGTGTTAATGGACCATTTACATGGATACCGGGCAAGGCTTCAATGGAATTATACAGATCAACAACACTCTGTGCCTTTTCAGTAAAGGCCTTATCATCTTCCGGTGTCCACCAGTCATTCAGATTTCCGTTCAAATCATATTTTCTTCCCTCGTCATCGAAACCATGGGATATTTCATGTGCTATTGTAGCGCCGGTAGCCCCATAGTTTACAGCATCATCCATTTCAGGGTCAAAAAACGGGGGCTGGAGAATTCCGGCAGGAAAAACAATTTCATTGTCTGTAGGAGAAAAATATGCATTTACAGTTGGTGGAGTCATTTCCCAGAGTTCCTTATCCACAGGCTTCCCTATTCTTTTAGTCTCTCTTTCCAGCTCGAATTTATTGCAATTTATAATATTTTCGAAGAGTCTATCCTGACTTATTTTTATAGATGAATAATCTATGTATTTAGATGGATATCCAACCTTAGCCCTGAATTTGCTAAATTTTTCCAGTGCCTTTTCCTTAGTTTCCCTGCCCATCCATGATAAATTATTGATTCTTTCAATAAAAACCTCCTTCAGGTCTTCAATCATTTCATCCATCCTTCTCTTTGAATCCTCTCCAAATTGCTGTTCCACGTAAATTTTGCCCAGTGCCTCGCCCATAAAACTATCGATAATTGAAACCGCCTTTTTCCATCTTTTAGCAGGCAGTTGCTGCCCCAGCAATTTTCTCTGGAAGAAATCAAAATGCTCCATTTCAACATCCCTGAACAGGAACGGGGCTGCAGAGTTAAGTACATTCCATTTCATGTAAATTTTCCAGTCATCCAGTGTATATTGTTGAATAACTGGATTCAGTTCATGGAAGAATTCCGGCTGGCCTATTATAATGTAATCTAAACCGGTTAAACCTATTTTTGAAAAGTATTCTCTATGGTGCAATCCGGGGAATTCCTTCTCTATATCATTAAACTGGAACCGGTTATAATTTTTATCCGGGTCCCTGAGTTCAACAGGAGACCTGCTTTTTAATGCAAGGCTTGTTTCAATTTTTAATACTGTATTTCCCATATTCTCTGATGTTTTATCGTCAAATCCGTATAGAATGAACATATTTTTTATATGATTTATGTATTGCGCCCTTATTTCCTTAAATGAGTCATCAAAATAGTAATCACGATTTGGCAATGATAAGCCATCCTGATTTAGATAACATGCGTAAACAGAACTGTTCTTCTCATCGGGCATGGAGTCAAATGAGAACAATCCTGAAATGCCCATAGTATTGAATTCTCCTAATGTTTCAATAATATTGTTTTTGCTATCTATCCTATCAATTATTTCCATAAATCTGCTTACTGGCTTAAAACCATTCTTTTCAATTTCATCCACATCCATAATAGATATGTAGAAATCACCCAGGGCCCTTTCCGCATGGTTCTGGCTATTTTGTGCACATGATTCTAAAATTTTCCCAAGTATAAAGTTATTCCATTCCATAAGTTCAGTGGATGCGTCATACACGTATTTGTCTTCAGGAACAGGGTGGGATCTTGCCCACTTCCCATATGAATACATTGAAAAATCATCCATAGGGTCATATGATTTATCCAGATAATCTATGGAAAAAACGGGTTTTTCAGGTTTCTCTTTCTCAGATATAACTGGTATTCTGTCTAATCTGCTAGCCATAATACCTGATAATTGTATTTCTATTAATCTTTTCATGAGATTTTCTATTCTATGGATAAAAAGAAGATGTCATTCATCTGCAGCTCTCAATTTTTCTGCTCTTGACGACGCAAGATAGATTAAAAATGGTGAGACAATATTTGCAATAGGAATAATATACAATATTGCACCTAACTCTCCAATTTCCTGGTGTACCATTTCGAAAATCTGTATAAACCGATGAGAATGTATATAGAGACAATTAAAGCCAGCACTGAAATAATTAAAAAATTAATAGGAATATAAGCAAAAGTACCAGAAAAACGTGTGTTAATGTGCCAGATGAAGAAATGGCGGGATTTATGGTATTTCAATAATTTATTGTTTTTTCGGGGCAATATTATTATTTGCTTTAAAGAGGTTTTTCAGGACCTTGAAATCCACAAAACCTATCCATAGAAGCAATATACCGAAAAATTCTGCGTAGTATAGAAAAGCCGGGAATTCAACAATATATAACGTACCTGCAACGCTAACTATTATAACTCCTACAACAATGCTTAATAATTTAGGATTCTTTGTTTTAATATAACTGGTTAAAGAGATGTAGATAAGCAGAATAGCTGCCGGGAATGTTACAGTTATAGACGATATGGATATCAATATAGGTAGGACTCCGTATACAACACCATGGGTTACTATATCTCCCACGTGGGAAATAACTGCAGAAACTATAACAAAAACAGTTGATATTATCATGTAAATGCCATAATAAATTGTAATATTATGCTTTTTAAGAAGCAGGACTGACCCGAGGGCAAGGAGTTCCACAAGTACTGCTACCAGAATTAGATATGATTTCATCAACAGAGGTGTCTCATAATTTGTTGAGAACACAACTTCAAGCGCTACTGAGATTGAAAATACCCAGAGTCCGGAGGTCCATGCCAGTAAATTTAATTGCTTTTTCCTTATATAATTGGAGGAAATCAAAATTGACAGCCCTAAGCTTAAAATCAAAATAATTATAGTTGATATTACTGCTAAAATATACATTTAAACTTCACCTTTAACACTTTATTTTTATTTACCACATCCTATTGTTTCCCTATAAGATGTAGTTTTACTTATAATGGTAAACATTTATTTAAATATGTTTAAATTCAAGTTTACAGGAATAATATTTCTAAATTTTAGCGTTTCAAACTGTTTTTATGTCATAGACTGTTATGTAGAATTGAAAGTGTCAAGAATCTCTTAAATTAAAATTTCTATTATAGTAAAGTTAGAAACAGCATAAGTTACTGCCGCTTTTAAATATGTAAAAATATATTGATAAAAAATAAAAAAACACTATTGGATGAGATACATAATAATGTATAATTTCTATTGTTTATATGTCTGTTTCAAAAAGATTAAATATAATTGCGTATATTTATGTATATGCAACAATCGGATTTTTATGGAGAAATAAAAAGAGTTGTAAAGAGCCACTCAGCAACTGATAATGATTTCATCAATAGATTTTCCAGAGGCGATATTAGCGATGAGGAATTTAAAAGATTTTCTATTGAGTTTTACCATTTTACCAGGGAATGGCCAGAAATACTGGCAAAATTGCTGGTAAGCACAGAGAATGAAAACGACGCATATGAATTAACAGGCATTCTAGTCTCCGAATTGGGAAGTGGCGATTCTGGGAAAAGGCACGAATTGCTTTACAGAAGATACCTGAGGTCTATTGGCTTTAAACCAGAAGAACTTGTAAAAAGAGAACAGCTTTCTACAACAAAGGGATGGCTTGACGGGATGAGAGAATATTTTTCCTCTGACCACGCAAAGGCATTAGGTGCAGAATTTGCACTTGAAAATATGGCAATACCAATGTGGGATAAACTTCTGCCTGGGCTAAAGATCATGAAAGAAAGGAAATATAAAGACATGGATATGCTTTATTTCACATTCCACAGGGAACTGGAATCAACCCATGAAGATGCTATGGAAAATGTAATAGGAGTACACAGCAATGACCAGAAAGAACAATTTATCTCCAGTGCAAAGGGAATGCTTGATCTTGAAGAGAAATTCTGGCTTGGCCTTGCCGATAGAAAATAATTCTACATACACAAAGTTTTTATAAATTTCAATTTTCACTATTGAAGAATAAAAGCATATTTTTTGTTTGCTTAGAATTTGTTAATTAATTTTATTAAAATTATAAAATTATTATTTCTGGTTTGCCCCTTTTGATTTTAAGGCCCCTGTTGAAAAGTATATCGCGCCTGATATTATTATCATTATAACATCAAGTATGATACTATCTATTGCGGACGCTGTCCATGGGAGCCTTTCATTAAATACCGGAGCTATACTTATTCTTGACTCTAATAGTAATATAGTATCAAGTATATAGAATATAAAAACAGGCAAGTAGAATTCTTTTTTATCACTTACGTATATCATTGCGGATACTATAGCAATTGCAATAACAAATCCGAAGAATGCTTTTACTATATATGGCAAAGTTAGCCCCAATAAAGTCATATGTATTCCAGCCCATATAGCTGAGCCCAATATTCCCAGCCATCTTAAAATATCAATTGCCTTATTTGTTGCCATGATTTGATTATGGAAAACAATTTATAAATATTTTTCTGACAATTATCAGAATTTTGTGTTGAAGATAAATAATTCATGAAATACCTATTTCATAGCATTGCAAATTGTTCTGCAATAAAAAGAAATAAATGAGAATAAATTGTGTGTGAACTGTATGAAAATTATCAGTTGTCTTTATTCCAGATCGTATGGTTATGCTGTGTATTAGATGGCACAAAAATGTAATTTTTTATATAATAAAAAAAATTAAGTTTAAAATATTCAATCTTTTCCTGCTTTCCATGAATACATATAATTTTTATCCTTTACAGATTCAGCTTTTTCCGTTGGCATCAGCCATTTATATGACTCAACCATAATTGCAACTTCGTCCGTTTTTGTGGCGCCCAGGCTATTTTCCACAACCCCAGGCTGTGGCCCATGGATTATCCCGTGCACATGCATGGTTATTGATTTCTCTCCTATGCCCTTTCTGCTCATAAAGTTCCCGGAGGAATAGAATATGAGTTCATCGGAATCAATATTATTGTGGTAATATGGTATGGGTATTGCCCTTTCATGGAAGTCAAATAATCTCGGGAGGAAAGCCCCTATCATAAAATGGTCTGCTTCGAACACTGTGTGGACAGGCGGTGGCATGTGCAATTTACCTACAATAGGTGCAAATTTGTCTATATTTATTGTGAATGGGTACAGATAACCATCATAGCCCTCTAAATCCAGTACAGGGTAAGTTCTGGTAATGTTAAGATAGTAACTGCCGTAGTCAACCATTATATGGTATTCGCCAGGAGATTCAGTGCTTTCATGAAATTCCGGGATTTCAATATCCCTTGTGTAATATGGCATGCCCTCTTTTATCTGCCCGTATTTATTCATGTAATGTGCAGGTATATCCATATGGTCTGATGAAATTGTGAAAAAGAAGAAAGACCGCTCATCCATAACTGCGCGGTATGTTGTTCCCCTTGGAATATAAATGAAATCCCCTTTCCTGAATTTCAGCGTGCCAAATGGCGATTCGATGGAACCTTTGCCGGATTGTACATAAAAAACCTCATCGCAGAGGGCATTCCTGAAATAGGTATCAGGGCTTGTATCTGTATCTATTATTCCTGTGCTTGTGGAATCATTGTAGAAAAGAGTCTGCCTGCCTGTGTAGAAGTTATTGAGCTTTCCAAGCATTCCGGTCTTTATATGCCTGTGTTCTACAAGATCTACACTGGATAATTTTTCCCTGTATTCCACAGAGGTTTTTTCAATTTCTGCCGGGTCATATTTGTGGTATAGCAATGAATATTTTCCATCAAATGCCTTCAATCCAAATAGCTCTTCCTTAAAAATATGTGACCTGTCATCGTATGTATGGCGCTGTTCAGGCACCTTCCCTTTTTTTACATAATAAACCATTTACACCACCCTGTTAACTAAATTGCCTAATTGTGGAGATTCAAGACTCACCTCATCCCCGGGCTTAAGCCAGCCATACTTCTCCGAACCAAGTTCAAGAATGCAGCCTGTGCCAAATGTACCGCTACCTATTACATCACCGGGCAACAGAGGTACTGATTCAGATGCCCGTTCCAGCAGTTCTGAAAAGCTGAAATAAATATTCTTTAAATTATTGTGAGAGTATAATTTTCCATTAACATAGCCCTTAAGATCTATATTGATTTTTCCGCCTTCTGATTCACTGAGTATTTCATCCTTTGTCACAAGGAATGGCCCGAATGACGTAGCATAATCCTTTCCCTTGGCAGGGCCGAGCATTACTTTCATCTCTTCCTTCTGGATATCCCTCAGGCTCCAGTCATTCATTGTTATGAATCCAAATATGGCATCCATGCAGTTTTCATGGCAGTCAATCGTCCTGTTGCCTATGACAGCAGCAACTTCCATTTCATAGTCAAAGGCCTTGCTTTTTTCAGGATATTTAATTTTATATCCCGATGGGTAAACATTGGGTGTGCATGAAAAGTAGAAAACTGGAAAATCGTACCATTCTTTAATCATATCCAGGCCCTTGTTCTTTCTTGCATTTTTTACATGGTCTTCAAAGGCATAGAAATCACGCACAGACCTCATTCCCGGTATGGGTACGCCATATTTTACTGTGTCCGGTTTTATGGCATACTTATCATCCAGCTTTAAATTTATAATTTTATCGTAGAGATTATAGAATTCCCTCACCAGTTCATCTTCCTGCATATTCAGCATTGGAGCCATTTCATAATATTTTCCTTCCTGGTATATACAGTACCGGTAAGATCCGGAATATTCAATAAGGCAGATCTTCATAGATTGCCTCTCATAGCCTGGTCTCTTTCAATAGATTCGAAGAGAGCCTTAAAGTTCCCTGCACCGAATGATTTTGCCCCTTTCCTTTCGATGACTTCGAAGAATACTGTGGGCCTGTCTGTCAGTGGTTTTGTAAATATCTGTAGCAGGTATCCATCATCATCACGGTCTACAAGTATATTCAGTTTTTTAAGTTCTTCAATATCCTCATCCACATTGCCTACCCTTTCGGTTAACGTATCATAGTAGGACTCAGGTGTCGGAAGGAATTGTATTCCATTTTCTTTCATCTTTGATACAGTTTCTATTATATTATCCGTTTTTAGTGCTATATGCTGCACGCCCTGTGAATTATAATAATCCAGGTATTCCTGTATCTGTGATTTTTTTAATCCCTGTGCGGGTTCATTTATTGGAAATACTATATTGTCGTTATATTTGACAACCTTGGACCTGAGGGCAGAATAGTCAGTCCTTATCATTTTGTCATCAAATGTTACAAGCTGGCTAAAGTTCATATTTTTGATATAATAATTAACCCACTGGTCCATTTCCCCTTCGTAGACGTTCCCAACAACATGGTCAACTTTGTATATTCCGGTGTCAGAAGCATGTGTATCTTCTTCCCTATACCCGGGGAGAAAGCCCTTATAATCCCCCTTTTCTATCATAGTATGTATTGTATCGCCATATGTTTGCATTACAGCCTTTCTGATTTTTCCATTATCGTCTTTCTCCTCTTTAATTGATGAAACTTTAATGTTTCTAGATTCCAGGTGTTTTTTTGTAAATTCTATATCATCAACTTCCAGTGATATATCCCTGACTCCATCGCCGTGAAGGCTTATTGAATCGTTTATTTCAGAATGCTTTTCCATTGAACTGGAGAACACAAGATTTATGTCGCCTTTGCTCAATACATATGAGGATTTGGCACGGTTGCCTGTTTCAAGCCCTGAGTAAGCCTTAAGGTCAAGCCCCAGACCCCTTTCCATAAAATATGACCAGGTCTTGGCACTGGAAACATAGAACTCTATATGATTTATTTTTTTAAAAAGTTCGTCGTTACTATACATAGAAGCTTATTTACATTATACAATATATATTTTACGGTAATTATATATGCATGAGAGTATCATGCACGAACATATATGCTTAAAGCAATTTATTTATATAAAGATATGTTGAAGCATTATGGATACAGGGGCAAAAAAACTCTGGGAACCAGTGAATGAATATAAAGAAAAATCAACAATGAATCAATTTTTAAATTATGTGAATACAAATAATCATACTAATATCAATAGTTATAAGGAGCTGTGGGAATGGTCTGTAAAAAATCCTGAAATCTTCTGGGGAGCACTTGCAGATTTCTCCGGACTGAATTTGGGGGAATACAGTTCTATATTATCTGGAAACAATGTAAATGCCAGATGGTTTGAAGGTGCAATGGTTAATTACGCCGATCGTGTGTACAGAATGCGTGATATGGAAAAAGCTGCGATTATTTCATATAATGAAGAAGGAAAAGAGCAGGTTATAACTTACCATGGCCTGTGGCAAAAAGTTTCTTCTCTCGCTGCATATTTTCAAAACAACGGGATAGCTGCTGGTGACACTGTCTGCGCATATATCGGGAATATACCTGAGGCTGTGATAGCTTTCCTTGCAACAGCGTCCATAGGGGCAATATGGTCGTCATGCTCTCCCGATTTCGGCATTAAAGGCGTTATAGAGCGATTCTCGCAGATTTCCCCTAAGGTGCTGGTAGTTTCCCCGGAATACTCATACAACGGCAAATTATATGACAGAACTGAAAATGCAATTAAAATTTTGAAATCACTTCCTGAAGTACGGATTGCAATAACTACCGGAAATAAAGAAATACATAATTTCACAAAGATGATTTCAATTCCAGACAGCAATGGTGATTTTATGCCGGTAAAGGTTGAATTTTCACATCCACTATGGATACTTTATTCCTCTGGTACAACAGGAAAACCAAAAGCAATTGTGCACGGACATGGTGGAATACTCCTGGAACATTTGAAGGTAATAATGCTGCATATGAATATTAGGGAAAATAGTGTATTCACATGGGCTACCACAACAGGGTGGATGATGTGGAATGTCCTTGTTAGCGGACTGCTGGCCGGTTCAACTATATTTCTCTACGATGGGAGCCTGTCATATCCTGATACAGGCATACTATGGAAACTATCCGAAAAATACGGTATCACACATTTAGGTGTCAGTGCTGCTTATATTGGAGCATTGATGGATTCCGGGATAAAAATTAAGGATCAGTATCAGCTGGATAAACTCGAGTTTATAGGGTCAACAGGCAGCCCATTATCCCCTGCTGCTTTTGAATTCGTATATAAACACATTAAAGGCAATGTATGGCTTTCCTCTTTAAGCGGTGGAACAGACCTCTGTTCTGCTATCTGCCTTGGTTCGCCTACACTGCCTGTGTATAGTGGCATGCTCCAGTGCAGAGGGCTCGGAGCACATGTAGAGGCACTTGATCCGGATGGGAAGCCAGTAGTCAATGAAAAGGGCGAGCTTGCAATAATGGATCCGATGCCAGACATGCCGGTATTTTTCTGGAACGACCCGGATAAAACACGTTACTATGAGAGTTATTATGACTATTATCCCGGCATATGGAGGCACGGCGATTATATTTCCATAGATGATGAGGGCAGGGTAATAATTTATGGCAGATCCGATGCAATATTGAACCGCAACGGTATAAGGATCGGAACAGGCGAGATATATTCATCCCTCAATGGGATCGAAATGGTGGACGATTCCATTGTTATAGGTTATACGGATTCCAGGAAAATATACAGAATAGCACTTTTTGTTGTTCTGAAAGGAAATACAGAACTTGATGATAATCTGGTTAGGGCCATTAAAAGCAAAATCAGGGATGACCTTTCACCCAGGCATGTTCCTGATTATATTTTCCAAGCCCCGTCTGTGCCTTATACTTTAAATGGGAAGAAAATGGAGGTTCCGGTAAGAAGAATTCTTGAAGGCGAATTGCCAGAACATATCTTGAACAGGGATTCCGTTAAAAATCCAGATTCCCTGGATTATTATGTTGCAATAGGGAAAACTATTTTCTGATTTCCATGGCGTTATAATTTTATAGATATTGCATATGCACAGGTATGGCAAAAATCAATATTGAAAATGGAAATAAACCATATAACACTGAGAGCGACCTATCTTCTGTTTTTGGCCAGGATGACCAGCGGGGAAACCTGAACCTGATTGATAATATAAAGGTAATGAAATCACTTAAAATACCTGAGACTGGAAAAGTATATCGCATGTCACATACTATTTACAACGGAATGGCAGACAGGCCTACACATGGCCCATATTTCTTTGATATTATGTTGAGGCCCTATGATAATGGCTTTACGGAAAAATATGCCAATAAATATGGCCCTTCACTTGGCAGGCTTGAAATGTGTGACCATACCGGGACACATTTTGATGCACTGTCCCATATGGCTTATGATGGGAAGTTTTTCAACAACATCCCGGTAAATGATGTAATTACAAATACAGGCTATAAAAAGCTTGGAGTAGAAAATGCAGGGCCAATTATAACTGGTGGAATAATGGTTGATGCAGCCGCAGCCAGTGGTACTGATATTCTAGAGGGGGGTTACCCGATTACTGTGCAGGAAGTTAAAAAATTCCTGAAAGATAACAGCATAACCCCGGAACCGGGGGATGCAATGTTTTTCCATACCGGGGCTTCTTCAAAGTTTTCAAATCCAGGCAAATACGACAAATTTTATGATTCTTCTGCTGGAATAGGGTACGAACTTGCCAGGTATTTAAACGAACTAAAAATTTCAGTAACAGGGAGTGATACTCCTTCATCGGAAGTTGTTCCACCCGAGGATAGGAATACAAGATTGCCGGTACACCAGTATTTAATTGCCAAAGCTGGAATACATATAATAGACAACCTTAGCCTCCACAGAATGGCAAAGGACAGGGCTTACCGCTTCCTATTTGTATGCTCGCCCATACCTTTCATGGGAGCCACTGCATCACCTGTTTCCCCTGTTGCAATAGTATAATTTTATTTTACTTCCTGTTTCATTTTTTCATTTTTGTATAATTTGCCCGCACTATATTTTCTCATAAAGAGCGATGCAATGGCAACCTTAATTTCATATGACCGGGATTCCAGTGCTGGTGTATATAACAAAACCAGGTAATCTTTTAATCTGGCTACATTGCCACCAAAAATATTCAGCCTAATCCTTGTAAAGCTGATTTTATGCTTAATAATTCCACGGGTTTCTCTGGAGTGAAAAAGTGGAAGCATCTGAATATATGAATTGAGTATAATATTCAGGGAATTGTAGGAAAATTCCATGAAAGAATTGAAATCTGTGAAAGAATGTGTTACACTTTGATCTGTAACCCGGTAATACGTAAGTTCCCTGCTGTCAAGTTCCAGTTCCATCCCGGATTCCTTCGCATATAAATAAATCAATGTGTCAATGCTTTTTGATACCTTCCCAAATGCATCACCGTTAATGGTTTCCCTCCGGATAGATATTGAAGACATATTAAAATCGGGATTTCTGTTATAATAAGCCAGTGGTTTCCCATCTCTGTCTATCGCTGTAAAATTATTGTGCAAATAGCATAGATTTTTGTTCTCATTAAACTTTTTAAATACATATTCAAGTTTTTCCCGGTAAAACATATCATCATCATCCAGAAAGCACAGAATATTTCCCCTGGCAATACCCATAGCCTCTATTATTTTTCCGGAGAGTGTTTTATTTTCGCTATAAACATTAATAACATTGTGCTCTTCCGCGAAAGCATCAATATTTGTATCCTTGAAGTTTTTAACAATAATTATTTCGTACAATTGCCGGGATAGTGATTGCTCTGTAGATGACTTTAAAGCGTCCAGAACGTATTGCCTTCTATTATATGCAGTAATTATGACAGATATATAATTATTTGATTTCTCCATAAGGTCACCGGACTAACTATTTTACTGCACATATTTGTTAACATTTATACGGTTATTATGTGCATTGTTTCTTATATATTTCCATTACAGTATTATTTTTAAATCTTACCATGCAATTATTTTATAAATCTGAAAAGCCTGTCATAATTTCCTTTCTGTTCATTGTAAGCCATACGCTTTGCCATATATCTTAATGTGCTAAAGCGCTCCGGTATTACAGATATTATATACCCCATTTCCTCCTGGCTTATCAGGTGGAACACTTTGATTTCCACAAGATAGATCAAAAGTCCGGCCAGTATGTATATGAAAATATTTATCATTGTATATGGGAATAAGCCCTGTATCGTAAATATTATGCCGAACATAATTATAGCTGAAATCCATATTTTTATTACTCTGGAAATATCATAATTATTTACAGAAAACTTCCTGGCGTAATAATAAACTATGCTAAAATTAACTGCATTCATTGATGAATAGGCAATTGCTGCACCTATAATATTAAATCTTGGTATGAGTATAACTGATAGAATAATATTGGATGCCAGTGCAAAACCGGAAGAATAAAGAAATATTCTAGTTTTTCTTATACTGGAGATTCCGGATGCAAGAACTGTTGTGCCGATAAAAATAGATGTAATGAACATTATTATGATGAGCGGAATATAAGCTATTGTATAATCCGAACCTGCAAACTCATAGAGTATTATTCTAGAAAGTGCGGCTATGCCAAGTGCTGCAGGTATGTAAATAAGTGAGACAATGTTCAGGAGAATTCTGATACTTTTTCTGAAGCCTTCCTTATTGTCCAGTGAGAAGAAGGATGAAAGCTTTGGAATTAATAGGTTTGAAACTGGTACCACAAGGAATGTGGCAGCAGATGCTATGATCAGGGCAAAATTATAAATTCCCAGATATGAAAGGTTAATAAAATAAGAAACAACTATCCTGTCAATATATGTTGCGCTTGTTCCCATTATTGATGAAAAAAATAATGGAATAGAATAGTAAACAAGATTGCGATAAGGTTCTTTAACCGCTTTTGTCTGCAACCCGCTAAGCCTGTTATACACCTTATAAACAAAAATCATGAAAAGCAGGGCACTTATAATATTAATTGTTGCCAGCCCGGCTATCAGGTATACGGATTTTCCAGTAATAAAAAGCATTGAAAGCGGGAAGAAATAGGTAAAAATATTTATGAAAATGTAAATCAGTGAATATTTTTTATACTGATTTAATCCAAGCAGCATAGAACCGGATACATTGATCATGACAGAACCAGCTATTGCTATTCCAATAAGCTTTATTGATAGCACATAGGCGCTGCTGTGGAAAAATAATATTGCAATTTCACCTGCAGAGAAATACATAAAGCTAAAAGCCGCAAGTGCTAATATTATTGAAAATGAAATAGTTTGTTTCATTAACTTCATTACAGCGCCATGGTTTTCCCGTACAAGGTGGTAGGAAAGATAATGTTGCACACCATTTGAAAGCCCGAACACAAACACAACAGCCATTATGTTCATTATAGCGTATAGCAGGGATATTGAACCTACTACTGAAACAGGAAGGAGATGTGCTATGAAAAAATAAAACAGGCTGGAAGAAATAAACATAGAGGCAACTGCCGAATACTGAAATGTGACGCCAGAGCTAAAAGATTCAGTTATATTACCCAATAAATAGGTATATAAATTCTAAATAAAAACTTATGCATAAAGATATGATCACTGACTGTCCTGTAATAGGCCTCATCCTTAATTTAAATACGGTTAAAACCGTTTATTTTAGGTATTTATTTTATTATTTTTTCATCAGTATATCACAGTTTCAACAGCACCCAATATAAATTAATGTGCAGAATACTTAATTAACTTTATGAATAATTGATACTGACAGATATACAGTTTATTTAAAATATCAATAACATAAACTTTAAATGATATATAAAAACTATTTCTCAATAAAATATTGCAATGGCTATCCGTTATTTCATAAAATAAATATATTAATAAGGACTTGGCAATTAGATGAAATTTGAGTGGATGCCCTTCCGGATAAAAAACATATTTAAAGATGGAAAGACAGTAAATTACCACAGTATAATTATAGTATTATCCATTATATTCGCTATTTTCTTTTCATTTTATTCTATTTTAAAGGCATATACACTTAATGCTTATGCATGGGATCTGGGATTATATTCACAGGCATTTTATTCTTCTCTCCACGGCCAATTATTCTATTCAAACCTGCTTGGAGAGAGTTATCTTGCAGAACATTTCTCGCCATTTATGTTTGCCCTCCTCGGTGTCTTTTACATCTATCCGAATCCATACATATTGCTTATTATTCAGGCAGTATTCTTAAGTTTCGCAACAATTCCACTTTACTATATCTCCCTGCATATTTTTTCCAGGATAAAGGAAAAATACCCTGAAAACATAAAAAATCCTGCACTTTATTCATTTATAATAGCAAGTGCCTTTCTACTTTCACCCTTAACAGAAAGCCCGATTTATTTTGATTTCCATCTAATGATATTTCTCCCATTCTTTTATTTTATGGCAATTTATTTTTACATTAAAAACAGGATGGCGTGGAATATTGTTTTTCTTGCCCTGATAGTAAGCCTTCATGCTTCCTTTGTTTTTATTGTAGTGATGACATTAATAATGGAAATGATGATATCCAGGTATTATTTCAAGGAATCCGGTGAGCAGACAAAAAAAATGGCATACCTGTTTATCACATCACTTATAGTTTTACTTATATACTATACTGCAGCAGGGTACCTCAAAGGAGACATAGCACATAGCCAGAGTATTTTGCTTTTCGCAAGTGGAGCTACGGGTTCTGCGTCGAGAAGTATAACTGGCCTTGTTTTAACATTTTTTCTCCATCCATACAGATTCATGACTTATATTATCGCCAATTACCAGATTAAGCTTCTCTTCCTGGTTCTTGCATTTCTGGCCGTTGATTTTGCATTTTACCGTTTCCCTATTGGTTTAATCCCGGCTATTCCATATCTTGTATATGCCATGACCTCCTCATACATACCTTATTATTTTATAGGATACCAGTACTCAATGATGTTTATACCTATGATATTTGTCGCTGCCGTATTTGGAATATCTAAAATGATGGAATTCAAGCCTACGCCTTCCATTAAAACTAAACGGGCGGCCAGGAATTTAAAAAATACCATGTTAGTTATTGCTGTATTTGCAATTGCAGCGTTTATAGTGGTGTCACCCATATCGCCTGTATCTGTGGAACCTTCAGGCATCCATAATATTGTAAATGATTCAGCAGGATATTCTGCAGAACGGAACCACTTTGTATATTCACTGGAAAATAATATAAGCATGAATTCATCCCTTGTAACCGGAAATAACATTTACCCGTTATTTTATAAAGATTTAAACGCAACAGCATTTCCGTACAATAATATTTCATCGACATCTGTGCATTTTAAATACCTAATTGCAGATTTGAACGATAGCCAGACCTACACTAGAAACAGGCATAATATATCACTTGCAAATCTTGCATTGGAGTATATGAATAGTGGTTCCTATGGCATACTTGCTGAGGGTTACGGTGTGATAGCACTTGAACTCCATTATACAGGAAAACCATTAATATTTAATCCATTAAATGTTTCCTATAGCTCAAAGGAATTTGACCATACTAACGGAAAGGTCTATGGCCCGATACCGGATAAAAACATGTCCAGTTTTCAAAAATTAGAAAATCTGGGAAAGAACGTGTATTCCGGCAACACCACCTATATTTTGCCCGGAAATTACAGCATATCTGTGTATTTGAACAGTAGCTATAAAATACCTGCATCAGGGATTAATATCACTATTCTCGACAATGGAAATGTAACTTTATATAGGATAAATTCCAGCTCATATAGATTAAATGGTGAAACTTTAACATTCAATCTGAACAGCACAGAGATGCATACAGGTGTCACTTACGTATTCACCGGCATTCCTTCCATAAATGGAATGTCAATAATACAGGATTCTGTATAACAACAATAAAAAAATCAGAAATTTATTATTCCCATATTTTTTAATATTACATAACCAGCTGCAACATCTTCCAATCCTATACCCATAGATTTGAATATAGTTTTATTCCCGGGGTATTTGCCTTTATTTATCATATAATCCTTCAACTCCACTATTTTTTCCTTTTTCTGCACCCCCATTATTTCTGCAGATTCTTTCATCGCCTGTTCAAGATTTTCCACTATCACCACGTCTGAGTTGTCCAGTACATCAGGTGCAGCCTCTCTTCTGATAGGAAAATTTGAGCCTGCGAGGTTTATATGGTACCTCTCAGGCAACTGGCTATAGTTGAATATAGGGCTATTGCTATTCGTAATGCTTGTAATGACATCTGATTCCTTTAAAACATCAAGTGAATCAACGGACTCTATTCCAAATTTGTCTGCAAATGCCTTCGAATGCGAGGGATTCTTTGAGTATACGTGGGCATGCTTTAAATTAAAGATCTCTTTCATTGCCAGAAACTGTGATTCGGCCTGGAATCCCGAACCAATTAAGGTGAAATTTATGGCTCTTTCTTTGACAACCTCTGAAGTGGCCATTGCAGCAAGTGCTCCTGTTCTGATCTGCCCCAGAGTGTTTGCCTCCAGTATGTAAAGATCTTCAGGTTTCTCAGTATTGAATATTATAACTACAAAATGTATTCCGGATGGACCTGCATAATAGGTTTTTAATCCAGCTAAATGCCGAGCCCCATAAACTCCTGGCATAGTATTAAGCATGCTATTATTATTCATTATTCTATCCCTTGGATGGGCATCTGATGCACCATTTCCGTAAGATTTGAAGGCTTTTCTTAACTCTTCAATGCATTCGCCCATTTTCAAATTTGATTTTACATCCTCTTCCGTTACGTAGGTAATCATAAAATTTAATTGTTTTTGCTTTAATAAAATTTGTGTTTAAACCAGTATAATGTTTTAACTATAATTCCATTCAAAAAGAGATTTAGCAATATTATATTCATTGGATTATAAATAATTGTTATAGTATATACTGCATAAAACGTAAATATTTGTAAATTATATTAATAGTATGTCATTAAGGGCAGTTTTCGTTAGGCCCAGCAATCGTACCGGGTCAGCATATTTGAACAAATGGGGTTTCCTTCCGGCACCCCTGGGTTTGTTAGCTCTAGCAGGAGAAATCAAAAGGATACCGGATAGTGAAGTAAAAATTATAGACATGGAAGCAGATGATATCTCCCTGGATGACGCCATAAGCCAGATTCTTGATTTTAAGCCTGACCTGGTGGGAATTACACTTCATGCCACTGCTGCACACAATAATGCAGGGTATATAGCCCGTGGTGTTAAGAAAGCTAAACCTGATACAGTTCTTGTGGCAGGTGGACACCATGCTACTTTTCTTCCGGAGGAATTGATAGAAGCGGGCTTCGATATATCGGTCCTGGGTGAAGGAGATGAAACTATTTATGATATAGCTATGGCAATAATGGAAAATAGAAGCTTCAATCAGATAAATGGAATAGTTTTCAGGGATGATGGAAGCATCAAGCGGACAATGCCCAGAAAGTTAATACAGGATCTTGATACGCTTCCGATGCCCCCACTTGAACTTCTTGATCCATCTAAATACACATTCAAGGTATTTGGCACTGATGACAGGGTTATGTGCCTGGAGACTTCCCGCGGGTGCCCCTATGGCTGTGATTTCTGTTCAGTTACGCCAACCTGGGGAAATACCTGGAGAAATAAATCCAACGAACGTATTATAAAAGAAATGGAGAACGCTAAAAGTTACGGGTATAACTGGATATTCTTTACTGATGACATATTCATAGTGGAGCCAAATGTTAAACACAGGGAAGCTTTATTTGATATGATACTGGAAAAGAATCTTAATACTTCATGGATTGTGCAGATGCGCGTCGATGTAACATCCCGCCATCCGGAGCTAATAGAAAAGGCCGCTAAGGCTGGAATGAGCATTTCATTCCTCGGTGTAGAATCTGGCAGTGAAGAAATATTAAAGAAAATGCATAAGGGGGAATTTACACCGCAATCTGCGCAGGCAGTTAAGATTCTATCCGGCAATGACATTGTTGTCATAGTTGGCATGATGGTTGGTGCACCATATGAAAGATACCGTGATTTAAGATCCACGGTCAGGTTTTCACGGGAACTGGCAAGAGCTGGGGCTGACGCCCTACAGTTTTCAATATATACGCCGCTACCGGGTACCAGAATATTCGATGAGGCACTGGAGAAAAAGTCGCTTTTCACACTGGATTGGGATAGATTTGATGTCCTTACACCGGTTATGAAAACACATGTAGGCCCGGTACTTGACCAGATGGTGCAGTTCTATGCATCCTATTCATTCTATATCTATAAATTTTTAAGGGGCAAGATTACCGGATTGCAACTGGCGGGTAAAAAGAAAAAGTTAATTGATACCGGAACAAAATTTATAGTTGATATGATGCCTGAATATTTACGGAGCATTGCACAGTTTCCTAGGCATTTGCTGGAAACATACGATATGTACTGGAACTCGAAGAAGAATGGGTTTATAGGAAAAGAAGGGCATGAGGAACTTGTTTCCAATTCAAATAAGATAATTTATGATATGGGAAAAAAGAAAAATGTGTATTATATGATAAAGCGTTAAATGTAGATTGCTTGCTGGCTTCATCATATCATCTTTTTATAAAAATTGCCATTGCATCAGGATACATGCATATTGTTGCACCACAGGTTATTGTGGATTAATTTTAATCTGACCTTATGGAAGAAATTATTCTTTTTACGCTCTCAATTATATCATTCTCAGTATAACCCATTGCGAGTGCCTCGTTCACCATATCCTTTTCTTTTTCAATTAATTTTGTTCCTTTTTCCGAATTATTGCCATCTGCAATTACATATTTCTTGCTTTTTCCAAGAACAATAATTCCATTGGTGCGCAATTTTTGATATGCCTGGTTAACAGTGTGAAAGTTGATATTTAGAACTTCTGCAAGGGTTCTGGATGAAGGCAGTATATCACCCTTATTTAATTTCTTTGTTGAAATATTATATGTTATCTGATTGTAAATCTGCAAATACAGTGGTTGTTCAGAATTTCTATCAATAACAATTTCCAAAGCTTTTACCATATGTTATAGTTATTCTATAATAATATAAATTTATTACGTTCATAAAATACTAAAAAATTTAAATTTTTACTGGAACTCCTTCGCTTCCTGTTTACTATTCTGGCTATCTTTCCAATCGGCTTCGCCCTCTTTTGTGTATAGCTGCTCAGTAAAGTCTTTGTGTATAAACTGCTTTTTAAAGCCAGATAGCACACCAAGCGGATAGATTACAAAGAGTCCCACTATAAAGGTTATGATAGTTCCCTGTATGTATGAAAAATATTGCGGAAATACAGCAGATGTCAATCCATCGTGGCTGGTAGCTACCATAAAAGTTGCGAATCCTATAAAGAATACGTACCACAGGGCATTTTTTGCACCTATTTTTACCTTTGAAAGCGCACCGAACAGCACTGCCCCAGCTGCTATAAGTATCACAGCATAGGGTTCAGATGGCCATCCTGTCCAGAACACAATTAAAGCGGAACCGGCTGTAGCAAGTGGTGCTATTATGCTCATTCCACGTACCATATCTTTCTTTTTTGTTATTCCCTGTCTCCTTGTTACCATAAGGGCTATTGGATTGGTTATCAGCCCTATGTATCCAGCCGCAGTTGCATCGTCTATAAATGTATATATGCTGGGTACCGGTGCAGTCACGAATACAAGCACTACACCGACTACTGCGAATACAATCAAAGACCATAATGGTATTGAGTGCTTGCTTTCTATATTTTTTAATTTATTTGATACATAACCGGATCTTCCCATAGAGAATAGGACTCTTGTTCCTGAACCAAGGTAAATATAACCCGTAACAAATGGAGTTAATACTCCAGTAATTACAGCAGCTATAAATACAAATGGGAATGGTTTCGACAGCAAGAAAAATGGATTATTTCCATGGAAAGCTGCCTGCACGCCCAGGAAGTTTCCGGGTATTACGCCTATCAGGGACCAGTTTGTCCCCATTGTAATAGCAAAGGCTACACTTATGTATATTAATGTTTCAAATAACAGAACCATACCTATTGCACGGGGCATTTTGCTTCTGTTGTTTGTTTCCTCAGCAAGGTCAGGTATCACCCGTATAGCTCCGAAATCATACATGGCGTAGGGCATTATAGAGAATAGAGGAATAGCAACTCCGTATGGGGCAAAGCCATATTTATAGAAATTCGCATAATCAAAGGCAAAGAATACCAGTCCAAGGGACATTGACAGGTAAAAGAATATTTTAACAGCACCGGTATATAGTGAAGATTTTCCGAATTGCTTTATTCCGTAATAGTTAAATGGAATTAGCCCGAGCATAAGCGCAAGCCCCAGTGCAACGCCAATATATGTAGGAGCCCCGCTTGAAGCCAGGAATATGGGGTCAAAATAATTTATGCCTGCTATTATGGAGATTACTTCAACCGGCGGTATAAACAGGTACCAGATAATATCGGACATGGCATTTATGATGTTTGTCCATCGCCCATGTGTATAAATGGAATATCTCGTTGGGCCACCTGCCTCCGGGTAGGTAACTCCAAGTTCCATGTATGTCAATCCTATCAGGGAATATATAGCAGCACCCAGTATAAAAGCAAGAATAGCTTCGGGGCCTGCGATAGTTATCATAGCAACTGTTCCAAATAATGCTCCGTTACCAAATGCACCTACCAGGCCAACCATAAGCATTTGATTAAATGTCAGGTCTTTTTTAAGCCTTGGTTTTCGTTTTATTATATTGTGTTTCATAGTATTAGAGTTTTCCATAATAGTTGTTTATTGCATACTTATATTTAAATATTCATGAAAAAGCATATATACGCGAATGTTAATTATCGAAAATTTCCATAATTGAAAAATTATAAAAATACGTTTATTTTAAAGGATTAGCTGTCGCATATCATGCGAAAATAAAAAGGTAATTTTTATATAATATATGATAAACAACATCATGGAAATTTTTTAAATACTTAGCTAAAAATTCTTTATGCGACCAGGGAATTACCATCTGAAAATATAAAAATAACAAAATTGAGAGATATTTTATTGGAATTAGATTAATTTATCAAAGAAGAGATTCTTTAATTTGCTTAATGGCCTCATCTTTTCCTTTGAAATCATGGAAGGTCATAAATTTGCCCTTTTCCAGTTCTTTATAGTGCTGGAAGAAATGCTTTATCTTATCTTTAACGGCATCAGGGACATCCTTTATGTCAGTGTATTCTTTAGACATTGGATCCACCTTATCCAGCGGTACCGCTATGACCTTATTGTCAGAACCTTCCTCATCGCTCATTTCAGCTATTCCGATAGCCCTGCATTTAACTATGGTACCCGAAGGTATAGGTACAGATGAAATAACAAGGACATCCAGTGGGTCCTCATCCTTTGCTTTTGTGTTAAGCACAAACCCGTAATTTGTCGGGTATACCATTGATGTGAAAAGTATCCTATCTAAAACTATATTTTCCACATCAAATTTATATTCAAGCTTTGTGTTTCCTCCCTGGGGAATTTCTATAAATACATAGAAAGATTCAGGGAAATTTTCTGTCTGAACATTAAATTTCATAATTTGTTATTGTTCTATTTAATATAAATATTATCTAAATCTTAGAATTTTCATCAATTAACTATGCCGTTATATTAATTGGTTTTCAGTAATGAGTTAAATTCCAAACAAAAAAATTATATTCACATTTAATATATATTTTAATGGATGATTTTGAAAACAGATATACTTATAATAATGAATTGAAATTTGACCAGGTAAAACGTATTTTATTCGGTGTGGGGCAATCCATGCTCGTTGGCGAACAGTTAAAAGAAATCGGAAAGAAAAATACCATAATTGTAACTGATCCTAATGTTTACAAATTCGGGTTGCTGGACAACATTGAAAAATCACTTTCCAAATCTCAGATAAAGTACGAAGTTTACGATAAAATTTCCAATGAACCTACAATGGATAACATCGTGAATGCAGTAGAATTTGCAAGAAGCAATGGAAAATTTGACTCGGTGGTTGCAGTGGGTGGAGGGAGCGTGCTTGATACCAGCAAGATGGTGGCATCCATGGTAACCAATAAGGGAGAGCCTGCAGAATACTTAACGCCAGTCGAGGATAAATTTAAAAATCCAGGGCTTCCCAAGATTTTAATACCCACAACAGGGGGAACAGGAAGCGAAGTTTCAAACATGTCCGTTGTTATAAACCGGGAATCCATGTATAAAACATGGGCAGCCAGCAGCAACCTTCTTGCAGATACTGCAATAGTAGACCCTGTACTGAATGTTAGTGCACCCCCCAGGACTACTGCAGCAAGTGGAATGGATGCCCTTGCGCACAATGTGGAGGGATTAATCAGCAAAGAAGCAAATCCTATTTCTGATGGCATAGCCACAAAGGCTGCGTCATTGATTTTTAGAAATTTACGAACAGCTTATAATGATCCTTCTAATATTGAGGCAAGGTCGGCAATGTCAATGTCCGCTATGCTTGGTGGTATGGTAATCACATTCCCATGGGTGGCCGGGCCATCGGTTCTCGGGCATTGCCTTGGCGAAGCTTTTGGGCCAAAATACGGAGCAATACACGGTGTTGCAGTAGGCATGGCATTGCCATACATACTGGATTTCAACATATCTGCTGCCTATAACAAAATAAGCTCACTTGCGAGGATATTCAATATACGTTATAAAGGAGAATCGGCAAGAGTCGTGGCATCAAAGATTCCACCGGCAATAATCCAGCTGCTTGAAGACCTGGAAATGCCTACAACACTGAAGGATATAAATTTCCCAGCATCGGATATTGAAAAATTTGGTGATTATATATTTTCATCAAGGCAGAAACTCTACGATCTCCCCAGATTTAATCCCAGAAGGCTCACAAAAGAAAATTCTATCAGGCTAATACAGAATATGTATGATGGGACACTGGAAAACCAGGTAAGGTAATTACAATGGAAACATATAAAATGTTTATAAATGGTGAGTGGGTAGAATCATCAGGGAAGCAGGTTCTGAAAGTACTGAATCCCTCTACAGGATTGGCTGTTGCCAGTGTCCAATCTGCATCCAGAGACGATGTCAGGAAAGCTATAGAATCGGCAAGAAAATCATTTGACTCAGGAGCCTGGAGCAGGGCCACCCCCGGTGATAGGTCAAATGTCCTTCTAAAAGTAGCCGATCTTATAGAGCAGAACCAGGATAAATTTATTAAAGTTGAAACTGAAAATTCCGGGAAAAGTATAAAACAGATATCCGGTTATGACATTCCATATACCATAGACAACATACGTTTTCTGGCAGGAGCCTGCAGGATTCTTGAAGGGAAAGCAATGAATGAATATGTTGCAGATGGGACAAGTGCAATAAGGCGTGAGCCCATAGGGGCTATTGGGATTATAACACCATGGAATTATCCATTAATGATGGTTGTTTGGAGAGCTTTCCCTGCCCTTGCAATGGGCAATTCTGTCGTGGTAAAACCAGCCAGCTATACACCATTGACAACACTTATGCTTGCGGATATAATGAAAGAAGCAGGTATTCCGGATGGAGTGTTCAATGTTATTACAGGTCCGGGCAGCTCTGTCGGAGAGGAAATGGCAAAAAGCGAAAAGCTGGACATGATAGCATTTACCGGTAGCACAGAGGTTGGAAAACGTCTGTCAGTACTAGCTGCTTCCAATTTAAAAAAAGTTTCACTGGAACTTGGCGGAAAGGCACCGTTTATAGTTTTCAAAGATGCTAATATAGATGCTGCGGTTGAAAGTGCCATTGTGGGCGGATTGGTAAACAACGGCCAGGATTGTGCAAACTCAACAAGGTATTATATACAGGAAGAGGTGTTCGAGAAATTTGTTTCAAGGTTGAAAAATAGGATACAGAAATTAAGAATTGGGGACCCGATGGACCCGGCAACTGATATGGGGCCATTAATATCTGAAACCCAGAGAGAAAGGGTTGAGGGATATATAGAAAAAGGGATTAAAGAAGGCGGAAAATTGCTTTCAGGAGGAGAGAGGCCTGAGATACCGGGCCACGAAAAAGGTTATTATATAAACCCTGCACTTATTTACACAGAGAATGAGGATTCTGCAATTGTAAAAGAGGAGATATTTGGCCCTGTATTTACCATATTAAAATTTAAGGATTATAATGATGCAATAAGAAGAAGCAACGACGTTACTTATGGACTCGGTTCCTCTGTCTGGACATCGGATATTACCACAGCCATTAGAGCTACAAGGGATTTAAGATTCGGAACAGTCTGGGTCAATGAACATGTTGTAGTGCCCTCTGAAATGCCATGGGCAGGATATAAGGAAAGTGGCCATGGGGCATCATTATCACCCTATTCCCTGGAAGAATTTACATATATAAAACATGTATATTTTGATCTAACAGGGAAGGTAAGAAAAGACTGGTATGATCAAATATTCAAAGGATAATAATATATTAATCTGTGGTAATCACCTCTGAAAAATCTTCTGACCCGGCATTCTCCAGGTCTTTTCTCTTATTTTTATACAGGTATAATCCAAATATAAATGCACCCAGAACCCATAATCCAGCCAGAATAGGCGATAGTATATAGGGCCACGTCAGTTCATCAAATGCAAATGCTATAATTGGAATTAGAATTATAAGCGAGGCTACTGGTATTATTGCATCCTTGACAATACTATACTTAATTTTATTGTCTTTCCTTGCATATCTTATATAAGCCAGGCTTGACATTGCATGTGCCGATACCAGGCCGATCCCTGCCATGGCCCCTGTTATAATTGCAGCGTCAAATGGGCCGAATGGAAATGACAATCCCATGGAAACAATAAGTGCTATAATTGAAACGAGAATGACCGCACGGTATGGTGTTTTATATTTTTTATGGGTAACTGCGAACCACCGGGGAAAAACTCCATCACGTGCCATGGCATAGATAACTCTGGACTGCACTATAGGATTCGCAACAGTATATGCAATATAGCCATTAAGTATGAAGAACAGGAGTATTATCTCTCCCGGAAGCCCGAAAAATCTATGCCATATAATTAATCCAGGATCAGGCGATGTTGCATAGCTGGTCATGCTGGTCGGCCCCCATGCAATTGTCAGTGCATACATAGCTGATATAAGTGTTGCGCCCGCCAGTATGGCCGCTATTATTATGGCCCTTGGAATATTGAATTTGGACTGTTTTGTTTCCTCACTGATGCCTATAACTGTACCGAGCCCCCCATAAGCTTCAATACCATATAATAACGCGAAGATGAATGGAATTACATTAATCCCTGAAAGGGAAAACACGCTTAAAGTATTTGCAGGCCCCATTGTAAATATAATATACCAGCTTGTTGACAGAAGGAATATGACCTCAACCGTGGCGGTAATAAGTAGATAGACCAGGGAGGGCTTTATGCCGAAATAGTTAAACAACAAGCCGGTTGCGAAGGGAATAAGTATCAATGGCACCCAGATGAATGGTATTGAAGATATTGCAGGGCTCAATAGAAATATGACTGAAGCAAAACCAAGAAGGCCGAAACTTGGATAAATTATCATTTCGTCAAGAAGGTAAATCCAGCCATTCATAAACCCGTAAAAGCCCCCCATTCCATGTCCGCCGATTGCATAATACCCTCCAGCATGTGAAACTCTCTGGCTAAATCTATAATTTGTATTAACCATTAAAAGGTAAATGACCCATGATAACAACACAGCCAGCGGCGATGCTCCAAGTGCAAAAAGTGCAACGCCGGTAAGCAATATTCCGATATCACCGGAAGGTGCAACATGTGTATATGCCTGAAAAACAGCATGCCATTTGCCCACTGCTCCTTTTTTCAGTTGAAATTTAGATTCGAGTACAGGTTCATTATTATCCATTCGGATATAATTTTTAATTACATATAAACATTGACAAAAATATATCAGAAATTGTTAAGCATTAGCATACATTATGTGTCAAAACGTTTACATTGTTATAAATCACGGCCTTGAATTATTAAATCATGTTTTCTTTTTATCCTGCAATATATAAACAATTGTTCATGCTTAATCAACATAGGAGGTTACGGAATTTTCTGTTCTATATATTGTGTAAGTACACCATCTTTAAGGTTAATTAATCATGAATTATTCAGCCCCTTCTCTGCAAGCATTTTCTTAAGCTTTTTATTTCCAGCCTTCATCTTTCTTATATCAGTACCTATCCTTGCAGCATCAGGCCTAATGCTATCCAATCTAAATACAGCATAACTCTTTTTATTTATCCTGCATTCACATTATCCCGTAGCAGAAAGCCCACTGTTTCAGCTGTAGGATGAATGTGTAAATTCTATATATTTATAAAATATCAATACTGAGGCATTATACTACTTTTAAGCAAGTTATGCCAGTAAATCCTGAGTATATCATTGATCCGTTAGGACTTGTGTAACTGGTTTGAAACGCCTCTGTCCCCCGGTACAGCATGCCTCAGGCAAAAGGCATATTCAAATTGCATGTAGACAGAGATGCGTACAAAGGGAACACTGACACCCCTGGAGAGGCAACATCATAACCGGTAGCTACCTTAAAACTCAACAACTGGTTCCTGCAAAACCGTCCGGACTGTGAGGGATGAAGACTAATCATAAGGAAAAGTAGGAACCACACTTTAGCAGTGGGAGTATGTCGGTGAATACTTTCTGCATTTCCAATCTATTTAATTATTGCAAGTTTCTCTTCTATGTTCCATTCTCTTCTTCCAACATTATATGCCATGATCCTCCCCGGCTGCTATTATATATTCTGTTAATGTATGATTACCACTATCGTGTGGCTTTATATCATCATTCAGGGACATGCCACTTTCTATCATATATTGGCTCAGGTTGATAATTGATTTTACAATAAGGGGCATGTATACTATCACTGATTAAATAACCGTTCAAAATTGTCTAAATCTCCATAGGATTCCAGAGTAACCCATTCAAAATTTTTTAAATCTATTTCAGTATCTACTATCAGCCTAAAGTATTCTTTTGCCATGAATTCTGGAACGATAAAATTTAATAATAGCTTATCTTCACTTTCATACATAAATGTAAAATTTGATGTTATATTATTCTTTATGATGTTTGATGCAAACAACACCAATATACTTTCATCTATACTGGTTTCATATATGTGGTCAATGTCTGATATAACTTTAATGCCTTCAACATTACCCAGATTACTATCAGAATAAAGGATAATTCTGAACTTCCCCCCCTTGGTGATATTGTCTACGTACTGAATTACTGTATTAGTGCCTTTCAATACTTTGATAATCTGGTACTGCGAAAATTCGGACATGGGAAGGCTTATGGTGATACTTTTAAGCGGAATCTCCATATTCTTCATAAAATTATAAAAGCCCATGGAGGGTTTAAAGGTTAGTTTTTCAATGTTTACCTGCATATAGTTATACTTGCTCAATAAATTAGAAAAATCTGTCTCAGAGTTTGTATGCATAAAACCTTGTAATTTTAATTTGCCAGATTCAATACCGGCATAGCTGATTACCAGCCCGTTTATGCTATCAAGGTCTCCTAAAAATCCTGATAAGTAGGGGTCTTGAATTTTTTCACTGTAAAAATAATAACGCGCCTTCTCTTCTATATCAACCAGTTGAAAGAAGGGTTTTAAGGCTGTAATATCATCTGTTTTCGGGATAAAAAGATTAAAAAGGAAATCATGGCCATCCCTAATAAGGCAGCCAGCACTATTATACCCGGTTGCACGGAACAATGCTATTTGCCGGGAGTTAAAATTTATAGAAATATCAAAATATTTTGAAAGCTTCAGATCAAAATTTACCGGTTTCATTAATTTCTATAACATATAAATCTATAAAAATATTCTTTTAATTGCTAAATCATAAGCCTTAAAATTGCTTTATCATGTAAACGCTTCTGGAATCCGCCAAATTAAATGAATACAAACCTACATAGAGTTTTTAAAGGCAGGATCATCCATTGATGATGCACGCGGGGTTTTATTTAACCAGAATACCGGCATGAGAAGTGTGAACTGAAAAAACGCCCAGAACGCAGTAATATATGAAAAAGTGTTGTGCTGTAAAATGAGATAAATTGCAGCAAGAGGCAGGAGGATTAGAATTGTGAACTGTGGCCAGAAACGGTACAGAGGAATGTTTCCGCCTGTTCTGGCTGTTGTAAATGGTTTGGATTTTTTCAGTAACACACTGATTGAAGTAGAAATGCTCAGCGGGAATATCAGGAGATTTGCGGCCATATTATAGAAGACAAACCTTAATGGTGCCTTTTTAGATACCTGGGAAAGGGTAAATGTTGTCATGAGAAGTATAGTATATGGCAACCAGGCAAGAAGGTAAAGAAGATTGTTTATTGTCAGAACCCGTATTCCAACAATTTCAAGTATCGGAGAAAGGAGGAAAATTAGATAAAACCAGCCGAAGATATACCATGTTGATGTTGCAAACCAGTCTAATTTCTGTTTCGGCGAGAATTTTTTGCTTAAAAGGATTTTTTTGACAATTTTTGGCATTAAAGACAGCGAACCGTACATCCATCTCCATTGCTGATTAATGTATCCCTGCATCGTTACCGGAGCCCGCCCAAACACTAACTTTTTATTGTAATATACACCGGTCCATCCATTTATTGCCATGTTAACAGATGTGGCTATATCTTCAACTATGTTATTCTCATCGAAATAACCTACTGACTTCAATGCATCTAGATTATACACTACATTTGTGCCACAGGAGAATAATGTGCCTGCTACACTTTTACCTTCCGTGAGTATGTCATAAAATATGAATTGCTGGGCCTGTGCTATCTCTGCTAGGATGCTTGAATCAGTATTTGAGTATACCTGTGGAACCTGGATAAACCCTATTTTTGGATCCTTTGCCAGCAAAGCTGTAGTCTCCCGTAGAAAATCAGGAGCCGGCGTCTGGTCTATATCTATTACTGCAACATATGGTACTTCCAGTGTTTTAAGGACATTATTCAATGCACCGGCCTTGTATCCACTTCTATTTTCACGGTGTATGTATTTCATCCCCAGTTTCCGGCATAAATCTATTATAGGAGCAGAATCGCCACGTGTTGAATCATCAAGGACATATATATCAGAGTCTTCTCCCGCGTTGGAATAAATGGCTACCAGATTAGTAATTACCATTTCCTCTTCTTCATTGAAAATGGGTACAAGGACAGCTACTTTGCCACGAAGCCCCGGTACATAAGAATCATGTATTGTATCTGTATATTCAGTAACACTGCGGTGGAAGGATAGAAAGTATGTTACACTCTGAATTCCGAAAAACACACTTGCAATCCAGAACCAAGCGGTGAATATATAATCAAAAGTAGTGCCATTCTTTAAAATCAATGCCGAATATAAAGCTGAAGCAATACCGATGATTATGAAAACTATAGAGAGTATACTCATTATATTTACAAAAATTACAGTTCGTCTGCCCAGATTATCACCTTATACTTCTAAACAGGCTGTCATCTGAAGACGGATTTTCTGGTGAGTTGCCTTCAATAGCTTCCCGATTTGATTTTGTTGCTTCCGGTTCTGGCATTTTAAGATTGCTCAAAGGCACTATGCCGTCCGCAGTAATTTTAAAGTCAAATGGATTTGGATCGAAGGCAGTGCCCCTCATTTTTATTATGCTTCCGGTTCTGGTACTTATATCATTCTGCGGTCTATATTCAAGTTTTATAATGCCTGTGGTGTAATATTCTTCAATGCCAAAAATGCTTAAATTGCTATTCCTCAAACCACTTGTAATTAATATTGTGACTCCTTTGATCGCCATGCTATTTAAGAGGAGGTTAACAAAATCATCATCAGGTATAATAAGAAGCGTTATCGGGTCTATAACAACTCGCTTAATATCTTTGGAAATAATAATTTTCTTTAATTCTGTGACCAGTTTTGTGATAAATTTTCTGGAATCTGCTTTTCCCTGCGATATATCAGATTTCATTGACCGTATCTGGTCGGAAATCTCCATTACCTCTATTTTTCTATCTTTGTATGCTTCTGCAAATCCGATATTCATTGTACGTATATTATCAATAAATTGGTCAGGGAAAGTATCGGTAAGTATCATCAAACCCTTTTCACCGATACTGGCACCGTATGAGAGAAAGGTACTTGAGAGTGTTGTTTTACCCACACCTGGTTTGCCAGATATCATATACACATACCCGGGCCTGAGCCCTCCGGATAATTTCGCATCGAGGATAGGAATTCCAAATCTTGCACGGAAAGCATCCGGTGTGGCGATTTCTCGTGGGTCTGATATTATAATACCGTAAATGTTGCACATTTTTTTTACGTACTCGCCAAGTTCAATTTCACTTATTAAAATTTTTCTTGCAATGCCTGCATCTGTAGCCTGGGAATTAAAAACCATGATATCATTCGTTGTGATATCTGAATTTGCAAGCTTTACGGCGATTTTATCTTCCCCTGAAGCAATTATATAATCAAATTTATAACTTAATCCAGATGCACCCTGAACTGCCATTCCCCCAACTACCTTAACTTTGTGTATATCAAATTGAAATTTTTGCAAGGCAATTTGCGCCAGGATATCATCATCCAGTTCTATCAATAGGTGTCCTATATCAAATAGGCATATAAATTTTTTTAAAAAACATAGATAAATATCATTAAATAACCCTGTATTATCAAAGAAAATCTCTTATAAATATTTTAGATTCATAAAGTTTATAAACCAGGTAATCTATTCGTCTCGAAATTTCGATATTGTTTCTATCGAATAAAATTTTTAATATAAAACTATATTAACTATGGAAATCCTGGTTTTAAATATTCCATCATTTAGTTGGGCTGGTTTTGGAAGAAGTAGAAATTATTCTTCTCCTAGTTTCATCAGCATCTGCTCGCAAATATACCCGTTGTGTTGGAATTGATTTTAATCACATTATCCAGATGATAGGTAAAATATATATCTACAATATCATCTTTTTCAGATATAACTGTAAATTGCACATTTATTTAAATATGCTCTCTTTACAATTATATGCCGGAGGAATTTTTGCCGGTATATGCAATATAATCATTGTCTATAAGTTATTTTGATATAGAAACTGCATTATGCACTGAAGCAGGTATATAGAATTGACACTGTTATACAGTGTATAATATAAACCTTCAGGTAGTATCAGAAAAATCAAATAAATTCTATAATAAACAGGAATGAACTAATGACTATTGACTGTTATAGTCAAAAGCAAAAAATAGATATAGGTATGTAGCTTTTACGCTTATGGAAGTGAAAGTTAAGAGCGAGATGGATGTGGACAGAGGGCTTTGCGACTATTGCGGAGCCTGCGTTGGAATGTGCCCCACAGACGCGATTAATTTAGATGAGACCGTAATAGCTATAAATGAGGATAAATGCATAAAATGCGAATTTTGTGTAATTGGATGCCCTACCGGGGCAATATCAGCGGAGTGGTTCCATGCTAAACTATGATGTTCTTGTAATAGGTGCAGGTCCAGCAGGAAGTTCTGCTGCAAGATATGCATCAAGATACGGATTGAAAACGTTGCTTGTTGAAAAAAGGCCAGACATAGGGTCACCGGTAAGATGCGGTGAAGGAATTTCAAAAGCATGGATGCCAGAAGTAGATATAAAGCCGGAAGCACACTGGATATCAGACGAAGTCAAAGGAGCGCGTATATATGGGCCATCAGAAAAAAAGCCTATTATGCTCACCGCCGAGAGTGCAGGGAATGAAGTTGGATTTGTTGTTGAGAGAGATAAATTCGACAAACATATTGCCACACTTGCAGCAACTGAAGGGGCAGAAATATGGATAAAATCTCCTGCTATGTCAGTAATAAAAGAAGGGAACAGAGTTGTTGGCGCAAAGATAAGGCATAACGGGGAAGAAGTAGAAGTGCGCGCAAAAATGGTAATAGCAGCAGACGGATTTGAAAGTGAATTCTCAAGATGGGCTGGATTAAAATCACCTATTTTGAAGAAGAATGATATAATATCTGCACTGGAATACAGGATGGAAAACGTTGATTCTAATGAGGATTTCACAGACTTCTATCTTGGCTCTATAGCACCAGCAGGATACCTCTGGGTATTTCCAAAGGGTCCGCATGAAGCTAATGTTGGAATCGGCGTAACAATAACAATGATGAAAGACAGGCTTGACGTGAAAAACTATCTTGATTCCTGGATTAAATCACATCCTGCATATAGCAAGGGTAGAATAATCCAGCAGATAAGTGGCGGAGTTTCAGTTAATAAGGTAAAGGATAAGATGAGCCTTCCGGGTCTTCTTGCAATAGGAGACGCAGCAAGGCTTATAGATCCTATTACCGGTGGCGGTATAGCCAACGGAATGATATCCGGAAAGTTTGCAGCCCAGGTCTCAAAGAAAGCGATTGATGAAAATGATTTTTCAGAAGAAATGATGAAGAATTACGATCTCATGGTAAAGGACAAATTCGAGAGGAAGCATCTGAGAAACTGGTTTGCAAAGGAAAAATTGGGTACACTTTCAAATGAGACACTGGACAAGCTTGTTGACGTTGTTGCTGACGTGAAAATGACAAGTATATCTGTTGAAGAAATATTGAAAGGAGTCCAGTTAAAATATCCCGAACTTGTTTCACAGCTGGAAGACCTGATTTAAATTAATCTTTTGTTTCTAATTTTTCTTTTAATATTGATGTTACATATTTTTCTGCAACTTTGAAATTAAGTTTTGGAGGCATCGGAGTTTCGTTTGTTTCGGTCACAACATCAAGCACTGCCGGCCCATCGTATTTAAAAAATTTATCAAGCCCTGTATCCAGTGCTTCTACAGTATCAATCCTGATCCCTAAAATACCGATTGATTCTGCAAGTTTTGAGAAGTCAGGGTTGTATAAGTCCACGCCATATTCCGGATATCCCATTACCTCCTCCTCAAGTTTAATCATGCCCAGTATGCTGTTATCATATACAATTAATTTAACCGGCAGATTATACTTTTTAATGGTAATTAATTCCATCATAGTCATTGCAAAGCTGCCATCGCCTATCAGGCCATAAATTTTTTTCCCTGATGCAAAGGCAAGACCTACTGATCCTGGAATTCCGGAACCCATGGTACCCAACCAGGATGAAAAATAAAACTTATTGTTGTTACCTGCCTTAAGAAAACGGTTTGACCATAGGGTTACATTGCCCGTGTCTGTAATTATTATTGCATCATCTTCAATTTTCTTTGATATTTTATCTGTTAAGAGTTCAGCCCTTATAGGATTTTTATTGTTACTCGCGAGTCTGGCCATATCTTCTGACCATTTTGTCTTTTCGTCCTGCATTTCCTGATAGAATTTTTTATCCTTTTTATTTACATTTATGTTATCAAGGAAATATTTTATATCGCAGAGATAAGAATAATTTGCCTTCATTATTTTATTCAAATCATCTATGTTTGTATTCACCTGGATATTGTCTACCTTTTTCAAAAACTGTGTGTATGGAAATATGGTACCCAGAAATATTATTAAATCGGATTTTTCTATTGCTTTGATAGATGGCTTTGTACCCAGAAGCCCGATGCCTCCCATCACCTTTTTATCATTATCGTTGAACACGCCCTTGCCGTTCAATGAATATATTATCGGAGCTCCTATCTTTTCGGCAAATTTGTCTATTTCTCCACGATAGTTTCTGGAACCACCACCGATCATTATAACCGGTTTATTTCTATTATTAATCAAATTTACAGCCTCATCAAGGCCTCCGGGGTTATAACTTACAGGATTAATGTAATATGATAAGTCCTCTTCTTTGCATGATTCCATTAAAATATTTACTGGCATGTCAATATGCCCGACGCCTTTCTTCGTTATAGCCTCTCTGCAGGCTTTCCATATTAAATAATGTGCATTGTCCGGTGTTATAATTCTCGCATTGAAGACAGAAACGTCATCAAATAATTTAACCAGGTTTACTTCCTGAAAATAATCATGATGCAACAGTTCTGTTTCCACCTGACCTGTTAAAGCTATTACAGGAACATGCTGCGTTTTTGCATCGTATAATCCGTTTAGCAGATGTATTGAACCGGGGCCTGAAGTTCCCATACAGGCTGACAAATTCCCCGTATATTTTGATTCGTATGAAGCACTGAGGGCACCGCCTTCTTCATGCCTTACCTGAACATATTTTATATCTTTATTTCTCCGTATTGCATCGATTATAGGATTTAGGGAATCACCCGGAATTGCATATATTCTTTTTACACCGAAGTTTACGAGTGTTTTAATTATTACATCTGCTACAGTTGACATAATATATTGATAATTTTATCTTTTATAAATCCTTATGTTTAATACATTTATTAACTTCTCAACGGGAATTTCCATGATACTGGTAGATCTTGCAAATGAATATTATAGGTAGTGTTATAGTATATCCGGCTAGCATAATAGGTGCTGTTGAATATTTTAATATTCTGTTTCCGTTTTAAGTAACTGGTTTGCTACCAGGTACACAGTTTCATATCAGATTTCATTGTGCATTTTAATGAACATAGCCAGCACAAATTATTCGCTTATATGTTTCTGGCATAAAAAAATAAATTTTAATTTTATAACATTTTTGATTCCAGGTCATCGAGGCTGAAATTCCCGCCTTTGAGCTGGGTTTTTAGCATTTTCTTGAAATTTCTGTTCTTTTTTATGCTTTTCATGTTTTTCTTCATGGCGTTATATTCTTTAAGCAACTGGCGTACGTTTTTCTCACCCTGGCCGGAGCCTGCGGCAATTCTTTTTATGCGTTTTGCATTCAATACATCCGGGTTTTCCAGTTCATAGAATGTCATTGAATCGAGTATCACACGGTAAAGCCTTAATTTCTCATCTGCCTGGTCCAGTTGCGATTCGTCAAGTTTGTTTCCTCCCGGCATTTTCCCAAGTGGGAGTGCTCCGAAGAATTTCTTAAGCAACCCTGGCTTGGCAAATTTTTCCCAGACATCATACATATCTTTTAAATCAAATTTTCCTGACATGAGTTTATCCAGTGAAGCTTCAGCTTCTTCTTCAGTTATGTTTGTTTCCTTAACTACTTCCATAAGGGCGTCTATATCGCCCATACCCAGTAGCCTTGACAAGAACTTTTTGGGATTAAATATCTGGATATCATCCATGTGTTCCCCGGTTCCAATAAAATATACCGGTGATTGTATATCCGCAACTGCGCTCAACGCACCGCCAGCCTTTCCAGTACCATCCATCTTTGTAATAATTACTCCATCTATATTTACAGCATCATGGAGGGTTTTTGCCTGCGGGCCAGCCTGCTGTCCAAGTGTTGCATCTATAACAAAAAGCACCGTATCAGGATTGATTTTTTCTTTAATTTCATGTACTTCATCTATTAATTCCTGATCCAGTGAATCCCTGCCGCTGGTATCGATAATTTTTATTTTGAAGTCTGCAAGTTCCTTTATGCCGTTTCGAACTATTTTAAGGGCGTTTTTTTCTCCCTTTTCACCGTAAAATCCACAGTTCACATCTCCGGAAATCTGCTGGAGTTGTTCAAATGCCCCCGGCCTGTGGACATCGGCAGCTATCAGCCCTGTGGATAAGCCTTTCTTCATAAAAAGTCTGGCAAGCTTTCCTGCTGTTGTTGTTTTACCATTTCCATACAAACCCACAAGCATAATTGTCTGGGGCTTAAGATCGAAATTTGAATCTGTGCCAAGTATTTTTAGAAGCTCTTCGTAGATAACACGTATAATATAATCCTGCGCTGTCATGCCTGCAGGGGGCTTTTCATTTAATGCCCTTTCCTGGACTGTATTGGTTAACTTTAAGACAAGTTTAACGTTCACATCGGCTTTTAATAAGGCTCTTTGAATTTCTTTTGTGACCTCTTTTATAGTATCCTTGTCAATAAAACTTGAACCAGATATTTTACGCATAATGCTCTTAAGTGACTCTGATAAATTGTCTAGAACCATAAGCAAACATCAAAATATATTATTTAATTTTTTGTAAAATTCTATAGAGAATATAATTCAATACTCTCTCCACCTATGCCCGCAGGACTCACATGTATAAAACTTTGTTTCAGGTTCATCTGCAGAACGTGTTTGCTTGAGGAGATAATAAGCTCCTGTATGATGGCATACAGGGCACACGGCATCGCTATCAAGTGGTTCCGCGTTTACTTCCTTGGCCACCATTATAATTTCTTTATCTGAACTCTTTGATATAATCTTCTGGTCAGCTGTTCCAGCTTTTGGAATTTCATTGCCACAACTGTTGCAGATATATTTATCCCTTGATGGTGTCATGAGTGCACCGCATTTAGAACAGAACATATGTACTCTATTTCAAAACGATATTTAAACATTGTTTGTTACTGGATTTCTATAGATAACCGCAGTATACATACTCTGATTATTTCCATATTCCTGTAACATTACAATTAGATTTAGATACCTTTAATAATAAATTTAACGATTCCTGATTATGACTACAGAGGAAATATTAAAAAAATACAGGGATATCGCTGTTGTAGGGATTTCCGATAAGCCTGATAGGGCAAGCTATCAGGTTTCAAAGTATCTTATGGAAAACGGATATAACATAATTCCTGTTAATCCGGCCCTGGAAAAATGGGAAGGAAAAAGAGTTTATAAGGATGTAAAGTCCATTGATGGAAACGTGGATGTTGTCGATATATTCCGCAAACCTGAATTTGTTGAAGAAATAGTGAAGGATTCAAAGGGAAAAGCAAGGGTAATATGGATGCAGGAGGGAATAGTAAATGAAGATGCAAAAAAACGTGCAATGGATATGGGAATGGAAGTTATAATGGATAAATGCATGAAGAAAGAACATGAAAAATTAAATAAATAATAGAAATACTGGATCAAGCTGGGATAGCCTAGCCCGGTAAGACGGTAGATTCGAAATCTACTGCTAGAAATAGCTCGGGAGTTCAAATCTCCCTCCCAGCGCTTTTAAAGTTCTAATAAATATATATACAGCATAATCATATTTAACTATGAAATCTAATATTGTTATAGCAGGTATTGGAAAGGGAATGGGAAGTTCTCTCGCATATTATCTAAAGGATGCAGGTTACAACGTTTTTCTAATATCCCGTGGAAGCAATGTAAAGGAAGTTGCAGGCAAAGCTGGATGCGAGTTTTATAATGCAGATTTGAATTCATATCCACAATGCGTGGAAGCCATTAAGGCAGCGGATCGAACAATGGGGGGCATAGATGCAGTTGTCAATGTTGCCGGAAATTATTATTCAAATCAAAGTATTGAAGAAACAGAGCCAGAAATGTTCATGGATGCAATTTTGAATAATGCAAGGACATTTTACAATATTGCCCGTGCAGCACTTCCTTTGCTTAAACGGCAAAAACATGGCTCCATAATAGGTTTCTCCGCTTCAGAAAATGTGTATTACAATTCAAATCCAGGATATGCATCAGGAAAGGGGGCAGTTTATTTCATGGTGAAAAGCCTTGCCAGGGAACTTATTAAATATAACATAAAAGTTAATGGAGTTGCTCCAGGATTCATAGGAAAGAATGATGATGAAATAAAATCAAATATAGAACTCGGAATAGCCAGGAGATATCCGCCAGATGATATTAACAGAACTGTAGAATTTCTGATCAACTCTGAAATGGTCACAGGAGAGATTATACCAGTAGCCGGGGGCCATGACATAAATTTGAATTCCGGCATATAAATGTATAATTACAGTACATGATTTAATAACGCAATATTTCATGTTAAATTATCCTACGCAGTGAATATATTTATTAAAATATTTTTGTGCATGCATACATTTATATTTTTATAACAAAGTTAATCTAAATTTTAGGTCTTTGTCTATAATTATTGCAGTTCCTTATTCTCTCAATTTTTTTACATTTTTAAGAACACGAAAACATACGATTCGGACATAAATTTTTTTTTTCTTAATGTTGTGTATACCGCTTAAATTACATCTATATTAGTGCCACGGGCAAGCACTGGAGTTGTGGACATATATTTACTCAACTGCGGGCTTATCCGTACTCGCGAGCTTTAATAGAATTTCCCTCTCTGTGATTGTGCCTGTACATTTTCCTGACCCGTCAACAATTGAGAGGATATTTACATTATTTTCCTTGAGAATTCTGACAGCGTCTGTTACCTCATCATTAACACTTATGTTGACAACTTTTTCAAGATGCATCTGATTTACTTTCCCACGATCGATGGCGTCTTTAGGGAGGAGAAGTATGTCGATTACATACAAAGTTCCAACAGGCTTCATGTTCCCATCAAGAACTATTGCATAGGGTATGTTTTTAGAAAGTAGTTTTTCCAGAGCAGCCCTTAATGGATCGTTAATTCCAACAATTACATCAAGTCCAGGGATTCTTGCGTCCATAACCTTTATGTTCATTAGATTTTCAGCAAGTATTTTTCCTTCTTTGCTTATATCCATCATATCATCCGATGTTTTCAATGTAATTGCTTTTACTTCGGACAATATAAATCCTACCACAATCCAGACCAGAAATAGTAATGTGTACCATGATACAGTAGAATATGCTGAATAGACAAGCACTATAGAGCTGATAATAGCTGCAACCAGGGCGAGTATTACCTCTTTAAAATCTTTTATGTAAGAGTATATGCCTTTTTGTGTACGTGATATCAGCCTTCTTCCACGCCTTAGCCCTATTCTGATAAGGGAGAAATTGGCACTGACGTGTATAAATAATCCCCCAAGGGCAGATATTGTTCCAAGTAATATAAAAGCGGTTTCTACTGTTATGTAATGCATAATAAGCAATGGAAGTGCAACCATTATAGCGCTCACTGCGAAACTGGCAACAATAGGATTGTCTTTTACTTTTTTTGCGAAAATAGAGGGGAAAGATTTATCATATCCCATTCTGAAAAATGTACGGGATGCGGCAGACCCGAATGAAAGTATAGCTAATATAGCATCGTTGATTGTTGCTATCCCTGCCGCATAGTAGAGGTATATTCCGTATTTCCCAAAATTGTGCAGAATAATGCCTATAACAGGCAATTTATCACTGGTTGGAATAGCGATATTAGTCTGCAGAATGAGATTGGCAAATGCATAGATCATCAATGTTGCCAGGGTGCCACCGATTAGTATAACAGATATAACGCTACGCCCTACAACTTTCTTCGGATTGGACACCTCGCCTGATACCGGTGCTATGGAACCATACCCTGTAGGAATTCCCATGGCAAATAATATCCCGAGGGCAAAATCGCCACCGCTGATGTGGTATACGGCTGGATTTGGAATGTATGCAGCACCCTTTGTCACTACAAATGATATTACTACTATAGCCAGCATGAGAGATATTTCAATTGCTACGGCATAGAGTGCATATCTGGAAGAAAGCTTTATTCCTACAATAAGGAATGTAATAGAGGGAATTATTATGAGAAGAAAGGCATAATACTCTGAAATGCCCAGTACGGTGACAATTATAAATATTGCACCGGTAAGATAAGCAAGGGCATAAAGGATCGAATAGAAGATGTACATCCACCCTGTATCAAACCCTATTCTTGCAGATAATGCCTGAAAAGCGTATGTGTAATATCCACCAGATGACGAAAATCTTTTGGATAATTGTGTTACAACGAGCCCGTTTACAAGCACCAGGAGCATACCAATGACCATAACTATTGGAGCGTCAAATCCTGCAAGTGTTATTGCAAAAGCTGCGTATGTGAGTATACTTAAAAGTGGAGACATGCCGCCGAATGAAAGGAAGAAAACATCCTTGAAAGTTAAGTGCCTTGTAAGTTCACCGTTTTGCGGTGACGTTTCTGTCATCCGTTCATAAGTATATCAATGTTATAAAAGTTTATCTTTTACAGAAATAAAATTCATTAATAAAATTAAAGTTTTAAAATATCTTTTATAGTAGCCTTAAGGAACTCGTTGTCTGTTATATCTTCAATATATCCTGTAAAGCCATTTATGATCATATCAGTTGCTTCCGCCTCGCTCAATCCCCTGGATCTCAGGTAGAATATCTGCTCCGGGTCAAGGCTGGATATTGATGATGAGTGCTTTGACTTTGTATCGTTGTTTTTAATCAATAATGCTGGCTTTGAGTTTCCCTTTCCGTTTTCGGACATAAGCAATATGGCTGAACCATAAAATCCAGATGATTTTACACCTTCAGGCTCTATATCTATATTTCCCCTATGCATGGTGGAACTCCTATCCAGAACAACGCCCTTTATATTTATATCACAGTTTGAATACTTTCCGTACTGCACACTTGAGTCCCATATATCCATTTCCTGGTCACCCCTTGAAACATTGACTCCATATGATTTCATTGTTGTGTTGTCGTACATTTCACTTTCGTGGTTATAAAAGACCTTGTTTGCGCCTGCGTTAACATCTATTATCCTGATTTCTGAATCACGGTAAAGAACCGGTCTTACATAGGTTAAGTTGACTGTATCTTCCCCCTCATCCTGGACATAGTTGTATTTCACATGGGAACCTTCCTCGCAGAATATGTATATATTCCTTCCATGGACGCCATTTCCCTTATTGTGCTTCTTGTATACATCTGTGATCTCAACCGATGCATTTTTTCCAACTATGATAACATTTTTGAAGGCAAATGACGCATTGGAATCCTGTATTGATTCTATTTTCACATCGGTGGTGGTATTATCAGGAAAATGTATAAAGTATCCGTTTTCATAGGAAAAATTGATCAGGTATTCCCTGTTATATTTGCCTAACTGCTGGTCAACATACTTTTTGAACAGGTCCTTTTTCTCCTCAAATGCGGTTTTCATGTTTGAAATGTATACTTCCTTTTTTTTCCCGCTTATAATAAAATCAGAATCAGTTACAACGAGATCATAATTACTATCAATTTTTTCATCTTTTTTGATAGAAACTGATAGCTCTCCGTATGCCATCCTTTCAAGGTCTTTTTCAGTAATATTTACATAGGTTTTTTTGTCCGGGCTTTCCTTATAAGACGGGTCAGGATATTTTAAATAATAAATATAAGCCTGTTTTCTATATTCTATATCAAAATCTCTAAATCTTTGATTTAATGTTTCTAAATAATTCTCTATCATGTTAATCACCGGTATAAATTAAAAAAAATGGTTTATCCCACAGCTCCCATTTTTGACATTTCGAGTTTTACGAGCCTGTTCATTTCCACTGCAAACTCCATAGGAATTTCCTTCATGATATCATCCATAAACCCGAGAACGATCATAGATGAAGCTTCATCTTCGCTTAATCCCCTTGATCTCAGGTATGTAAGCTCATCTGTACCTATCTTTCCCACAGTAGCTTCATGGCTGAATTCAGCAGTTGGCTCATATATCTCATCGTAGGGATATGTGTAGTTCTTGGAATCGCTGTTTATCAACAGGGCATCACACTGTACATGGCTTTTAGCGCGCTTTGCACCTTCATTCATCCTTACAAGGCCCCTATAGGCGGTAAGCCCGTTATCAAGGCTGATAGATTTTGATACTATCCTGGATGTAGTATCCGGTGCCAGATGCAACGCTTTTCCTCCTGCATCCTTGAATGTGTCCTTAGTTGCAAGGGTTATCTGGAGATTTGATGTGGATGCGCCCCTCCCCCTGAGGTATGATGATGGATATATCATGGTTACTTTGGATCCCAGTTCACCTGTTACCCAGTCCATATGTGCATTTTCATCAACCCATGCCCTTTTGACGGGTAAATTATATACACTATCAGACCAGTTCTGTACACTTGTGTACTTTACATCAGAATTCTTCCTGGCGTATATTTCCACTATTGCAGTGTGCAATGAACTTGTGTTGTATTTCGGAGCAGTGCAGTTATGGACTGCGAATCCTTTTACCAGATAGGAATCGTCTGTTTCTACTTCCATATTGTATACGATGTCATCATATACTTCGGCTTCCATTTTCTTTATGGGAACATAATAGTAGTTATCTTTATGCCTTACCCTGCTGAATTTTATGTTCTCTGTATACTCTACGATGTATTGTTCATTTCTTTTTATGTTTCTGCCCAGTATTACATCATCTGAAGCTTTCCTTATCATTATGCTGGCAAATGTGTTATTTCTCGATAACATTTCCTGTAGCTGCAATGCAAGCACTTTGCTTGCTGTGCCAGCACGGATCATTTTTGATTTGCCCTTTTTAATGTATACGTTGCCATCCCCTTTCAGGTAATAATCGATCAATAGTTTCTGTTTTTCCGGTGGCAGTTTCATTATTTTTTCAGATAATGCCTTTTTGTCTGCATATTTTCCAGCGTTATTTAAGCAGAAGTCTATCAGTGTTTTTGAGTATGTGGATACTGTGTAATATTTTTTATCCGCTTTGAATATATTTGCCTGCTCGCCTTTAGCTTTTATTATATTATACAATTCATATGCAATTTTTTCTTCTTTTTCTGATAAACCAAATGAGAAAGACATCTGATATAAATTCAGAGATTTATTGAATGATATTGAACCTTCTGCGGTATAAAGGCCAAGAATTTTAAGCATGTCATCATCTATGGAAGCGTCATCTTCTGTTTCAACAGGCGATACATAAACGATAAAGTCTCCTTCGCTCAATTCATCCATTCTTCTGTATTCCGGTATGGCTTCCATCAGCTTTTTTGTTGATATTTCGTAATGCCCATCCCTTATTCTTGACGTTACATCCTCTTTCTTTATACTTAGAACAGGATGTTCTGATGTTGCCCTGAAAGCATTTCCAGGTGATAATGGTGTTATTTTATACATCAAGCCACTGTATGGATGCACATATTTGCGTGTAATCTTTCTTTGATTGCCGGTGTTTGAGACTACTGAATCATCTGTCAATAGTTCATTTATTGGCACAAATTTATCGCCCTGGCTGATCAATTCATCCTCAGGCAGGCAGCCTTCGATATAATGGACTTTTGCACCCTCATCAGCTACAACTATAGTATGTTCAAACTGTCCGCTCTGTTCACCATTCATTCTAAAATATGTCTGCAATGGCATATCTATTGTAACGTTTTTCGGGACATAAAGGAATGACCCTCCTGACCATACAGCACCATTTAAAGCTGCGAATTTATTATCACTGGGTGGAATAGCCCGGCAATAGTAATCTTTCACAAGGTCCGGATGCTCCTGTACAGCGGTATCAAGGTCGGTAAATATTACACCCTTGTCTTCCCATTCCTTTCTCAAGCTCCCGTAAACGCCTTCACTGTCATACTGGGCAACAGACCCTGCAAGATATTTCTGCTCCATCTGTGGTATGCCGAGTTTATTGAATGTTTCCTTGATTTTATCAGGCACGTCATCCCAGTTTTTTGCTTTGGTTTCCCCTGGCTTTGAATAGTATGTCAGTTCATCAAAATTTATTCCCGATAGGTCTGGCCCCCATGTTGGCATGGGCTTTGAAAGGAAAATGTCAAGCGCTTTAAGCCTGCTCCTCCTCATCCAGTCAGGTTCATGCTTGATATCTGATATTTCTTCTACGGTCTTTCTATTCAAACCTGTTCCTGTTGAATAAACGGGATTTATTGTATCGTGGAATTCAAAATCTGACTTTTTGTTGTGCTTTAAACTTTCAGTAAGTTTTTCTATTTCTTCATCTTTATTGTAGTCTTCCATTTTTATCACTCCTTTATCCAGTCGTATCCTTCATCTTCTATTCTATCGGATACTTTGTTATCACCATTCATTACTATTCTGCCATCCTTTAACACATGGACAAATTCAGGGATAATGTCCTTTAATATCCTCTGGTAATGTGTAATTATGAGAAATCCTACTTTTTGATCATGCATTTTCTTGATTTCAGCTGATACAAGTTTCAGTGCATCCACATCAAGTCCGGAATCAATTTCATCCAGTATTACTATTTTTGGCTTCAGTATAACCATCTGTAGAACTTCAAAACGCTTTCTCTCTCCCCCGGAAAAGCCATCATTTATAGATCTTGATATAAAGGATTCGTCCATGTCAACATCTTTCATTACAGTTTTGACCATATTAAAAAATTCCTTAAGTGGCATCTTTTCATCGGGATATAGATTATTGTATGCCATTCTAAGAAAAGTAGATATTTTTACCCCACTTATGCTAATTGGATTCTGAAAAGCCAGGAATAAACCTGCCCTGGCACGTTCTTCCGGCGTGGCGTTTGTCAAGTCCCTGCCATTTATCAGGATCTTTCCGCCTGTGATTTTATAGTTAGGATGCCCTATAAGTACCTCACCAAGGGTACTTTTGCCGGCCCCGTTAGGACCCATTAAAGCGTGAATTTCGCCTGAGTTAATAGTAAGGTCAATACCCTTTAGTATTTCTTTGCCTTCTACTTCGGCTTTAAGATTTTCTATCTTGAGTGCCATATCTGTCATTATAGATTCATTACAAATTGGTATTTAAACATTTTATTATGTATAAAGTAACTAAAGTACATATAAGTATAAATATTAAATTAGAATATATATTTAGTGATTGTATGGAAGTAATAGTTAATGATTATCTGGGCAATAGCAAAAGCACTATACTCAGTTCTCTACTATACGATGATAAAACACTCGATCAATTATCCGAGATTATGGGTATTAACAAAAATGCAGTCCAGGAGCATATCTATTATCTTGAAACACATAATCTTGTTTCATCTTATTTTGTCAGAGCTAAAACAGGAAGGCCAAAAAAATATTATAAGTTAACAAAGAATGGAATGCAAATTTTCCCAAAACAGTATATCAATTTTTCATCTATGCTTTTAAAAGAAGTAGAGAGAGAACTGGGGACTGTAGGATTAAATAAAATTCTCATGCGGATGGCAGAAGACATTATAAAGGAAGTTACATCAGATAACATGTCGCTAACATCACTGAACAGGGAAGAAAAACTTGAAAAAATAGGTGAATACGTTAATATTCTGAACAAGCTTGGTTATTATGCAAAGATGGAAGTGGATCATGACACAGTTAAAATCATCAGGCATAACTGTATTTTCTACGAACTGGCAAAAAATAATAAAGACATGGTCTGTGGCTCACTTGAAGGTTCAATGCTGCCTAACACTTCAAATGAAGGTTTCAAGCTAATTGAGAATTTTCCTGATGGGGACAATAAATGTGTTGTTGAAATTACACTTTCTCCATAATAAAATATAAAGTTTATAGAAGCTGGCAATATTGAAAAGGGTTAATATAGTATTTAGAATTAATAAGGTTACATGGGAAAAAAGCTGGTTAAAATTCCACCATCGTTATGCGTAAAATGCCGCGGTGCAAAGATGCTATGCGGTCTTTCATATTGCCCTGTTTCTATTGTGGACAGGGTTAAAAAAGTTTATACATTCAATGGAAATTCAATTTCAGGTTCCTCACCGCCATCGCTCTTTGTTGGCAGGTATGGCTACCCAAAAATTAATATTTATCCGTCAACACCCCCTTTCTCCGGTGATACAGCCTATATGGAGGACGAGTCAAAATGGCTTTCCACAGATTTGAATGAGTTTCTCTCCAGCAGGCTTTCACTCTTAAGGGGTGGAATTAAAATTGAAGCAACGAAGGCTTCAGACCCGGACTACAGGCTCCAGGAAATCCAGATAAGCTCATTATCATCCAGGCCTGTGGATGTTGAGATGACTGTGGAAAAATCATTTAAAGATAATGTTGTGCTTGATGAAAATATAACGCCTATGGGGCCATCATCGCCACTGAAGAGCATTAAATTCGGGAATTATCATATAGATAACAGGATTGAAAAGATATACTATGATAAGGATCTGAAGGCAGGAAGTGGAATACTGAAGCTATATGAAAGGGGAATTGGAATTAATGGGATTTCCAAGGCCCTCAGTTCAGGTTCCCTTGGAACAGGAAAAAAGAGGAGGATAGTGCCAACCAGATGGTCAATAACGGCTACGGATAAATCAATATCTGATAATTTAGTGGAAGAGATAAAGGATTACAGGGAAATAGATGAATTTGAAGTTTACATAAGGGAAACCTCAGGCAATTTATTTATAGCAATACTGGCACCTGGTCAGTGGATGTTTGAATGGGGCGAATCATGGTTCCCGGGAAGCACATGGAATAGTTTTGGCGATTCTGTTGAAGTTGAACTTGACTATGAAGGGTATTACGGAAGGAAGACATATCCGGGAATAGGCGGGTGTTATTATTCTTCCAGGCTTGCTGTTGCAGAGAAATACAGGGAAATCAAAAGAACCGGGTCAGCGATGCTCTGGAGGGAGATATATCCCGGTTTTAATATACCTGTAGGGGTCTGGTATGTAAGGGAAAATGTCAGGGAATTGCTTAAAGGAAAGCCGGAGAAGTTCGATAATATACAGGATGCAATAAAATATGTTGGAAAATTTACAAAGGTTGACATAAAGGCATGGAAAGCAAAATCAAACAATTTAAAATATCTTGTGTCCAGCCTTGATAATTACTGATAAATATGCCGGATAATATAAAAATAATTGAAACAAATGCAAAACATGCACTGGGTAAATCAGGAATGGCTGAGCTTGATTATGCATTTAATCCATATCTTGGATGCTTTCATGGTTGCCGTTACTGTTATGCAATAGATATGTCACCCGCAGAAGCGGCTAATAACTGGGGGAAGGTAGTTTTTGTCAGAAAAAATATAATTGAATTACTGGAACATGAGGCAAGAACATATAAAAAGGGAATAGTTGGAATATCAACAATTACAGACCCTTACCAGTCTATTGAAATGAAATACAGAATAGTGCCAGAGGCTATAGGAATACTGGTGAAGAATGGTTTTTATGTCACCATCCAGACAAAATCACCACTTATTTTAAAGGATATCAAAATTCTTGAAAAATATAAAAAAAATATTGATGTTGGCATTACAGTAACAACTATTAATAGAAAAGTCTCAAAAATACTGGAGCCATATGCACCTGATCCATTTAAGCGTTTAAATGCCCTGAAAAAGTTGGCTGAAACCGGAATCAGAACATGGCTTTATTTAGGGCCCATAGCCAATGGGGTAAACGACAATATAGATGATATTGACAGGATAATAGAATTCTGTGCTTCAACAGGGACAAGAATAATATATGACTCATTTCAGGATTTTAAAGGCACCGTTCCATATATGGCAGGAACGGGATATATTAAAACAGGGAATGAATGGTGGAATAGCTTCCGGCGAGCCATCGAAGAAGCCTGCCGGAGAAATAATGTTATATGTACATCAGAGGAGGATGAGTGGAAATATGAAGCACAGAGCAGGTTCCGGACATTGTTTTAGTGCCTGGCTTTTAGAGCAGCCAACCTTTAAATAGGATTTATTCTTTTAATAATAATGACACAATTTGGATTGGATTATCAACTTAAAATTTACTTGAAAATGGATGCAGATTCTGATCTTCCTGTATCGCTTGAATCCTGGAGGTCTTCTGCCAGAATGGCATTGCAGGATGGTCCCTGGGGATATCTCGAAGGTGCCGCAGGGTCGGAAGATACCATGATAGAAAATATAAAGGCATTTTCCAGGTATAGGATAAGGCCACGATACCTGCATGATGTAGAAAACAGAAATCAATCCATAACACTATTTGGCCGGAAACAGGATTCACCATTTATAATAGCACCTATTGGTGTGCAATCGATAATACATAAAGATGCAGAATATGCCAGTGCAGGAGCTGCTGCTTCACTGGGCATGCCATATATACTGAGTACTGTTTCATCAACCAGCATTGAGGACATAGCAGCAAAGTTCCCGGAGAGCGAGAAATGGTTCCAGCTTTACCCCGGAAAGGATGAAAATGTCATGAAGAGTATGGTCAACAGAGCGGAAAAAGCCGGATACAAAGTCATAGTGGTAACGGTTGACACAACAATGCTGGGTTGGAGGGAACAGGATATTAAAAATGCGTATCTTCCATTCCTGCAGGGAGAGGGCATTGCAAACTTCATAACTGACCCTGAATTTTTGAAAATGCTTGAAACTTCACCTGAAAATAATATGCAGGCCGCAATTGAAGAGTTCCTTATGGTTTATGTCAACCCTTCGTTCACATGGGATGGCTTCAGGAAAATAAGGAGCTGGACAAAACTGCCCATTTTAATCAAAGGAATATCGTCAGAAGAAGATGTGCATACTGCAGTTAAATACGGTGCAGATGGCGTGATAATTTCCAATCATGGGGGAAGGCAGGTTGATGGTTCAATATCCTCACTGGAAGCACTTGATGAGATAACCGGTGAAAATAAGCCGGAATTTACCATACTTTTTGACAGCGGGATCAGGCATGCTGCCGATGCCATGAAGGCCCTCGCTCTTGGTGCTTCAGGCGTTCTAATAGGCAGGCCATACTGTTATGCAATGGCAGTTGCTGGGCAAAGAGGCATAGAACGGTATCTCAATCAATTGAGGGCTGAGTTTGACCTTCAAATGGCTTTATCAGGTTATAGCTCGATTTCTCAACTTGGAAGGCATACTATATATAAAAAATCCCCGTATTAATTTCTTATCTTGTTAGCCATTTTGATTGCTTCCAGAATGTGAATAGACCGTAAAGGTTAACGAAGAAAAGTACACCAAGGCCCATTGCCCCGTATGCCAGTGTCCTTATTCTGTTCTTTGGAATCCGTATCATTATTGCTCCCACAAAAATGCTATCGCCAATAGCCCCTAGGGTATACATTATTCCATTTATTAAGGAACCTAGAATATCATGGGAATGAAGATGTAATAAATGTGCCATTATCAGGTAGTTTACAGATGAAACACTGAGATAATCAATATGGCCGAGAAATCTAAGGATAAACATGCCACGGAACAAAAATAGTATGAATCCAATTATGGGTATCAGGTATATGTAAAACATTTCAAAGGCGTAAAACTTCCCGCCATTCTTTGTTGTTCCATCGCTCAGGTTTTTAAAGAAGAAGTACCACCCTCTTCTGGACCATCTAATTTGCTGATTTAAAAATTTCCTGGTGCCTTTTTGCGGTTCTGTTTCAACTGTAATATCATAATCTTTTATCATTTTATATTTATTTTTAATAAGGAAGCTTGTTAATTGCATGTCATCTCCAAGGACAACTTTCTTGCCAAAAATTTTCTTATTAAGGAATTCATCAGAAACCATGAAAGGCTTTACCACATCTGTTATATACATGGCGCATCTGCCGTCCAGAACGTAAACATTTCCGTGCCTTGACATGGATTTTGATATCATTTCCGTAAGCCTTTCAATAAATTCAGATGCATATGAGATATTTGTGCCATCATTTTTAATGTGTATGTTTACACCCACTCCGGCTATGCCGTTGGAAAAATAAGAAAGCATGCTTTTTAATGTATCTGCAGGTATTATTGTATCACTGTCTACAAACATAACATATTTCGTTGAAACGTGTTTAATCCCCTGAACCAGGGCATTCTTTTTCCCGCCTCTCTGGCTTAAATAAATAAACCTTCCTCCGTTCTGTTCGGTTATAGTCTTATAGGGTTCAAGGCTTGAATCACCTACAACAATAAACTTTGAACCCTGAAGTGCGAGTGATACTATAGCCTGCCTGAAAATTTCAACGTCTTCATTGTAAACCGGCATTACAATAGTGGCTTCATCCGGATTAACATTTGAAATTGTTTCCCCTTTCCTGTAATATGTGGAATAGTATGCATTTAACAGATAATATATAAAGGATATGACAGTAACTGCAAGCAACGCCATATAAATTATCAGGAAGAACCTCACATGGTTACATGCTTTACATATAAATAAATATTTTTATAGTTAATGTTTAATTGCATTTATTAAGTATGATGATTTAGAGGTATGCAATCATATTGATTTTGTCAGACATTAATATGATCACTTGCATCATTCTAGGTGTTCAGTTAAATTATGAATATATAATTTAGTGTTTTTGTCAGACATCAGGCTCAATATTTAAATAAGACAATTAGGATATAGTGTAATGGAACATAAAGAGAACAATATTATGTTTATTGTTGCATATTTAATCCCATTGATAACGGGTCTTTTAGTTTATATTCTCTATGGAAGCAGAGACAGCAAGCTCAGGTTCCAGAGTATACAGGCTATTTTACTTGGCATATGTCTTATTGTTGCATCAATAATCTTCGGAATTTTTGACATCTTTATAACAGGTGTAGGTGGGCAGGTAATTTCTGGGATATTAGACCTGATTCTTGTTCTGGTATGGCTATATGGCATATACACCGGTTACAGGGCCTCAAGAGGGATGAATGCAAATATACCATATCTATCAGATTATGCATCAAAACTTTAAAATAATTGCATAATTACAACTAATTTAAAAATAATATTTTATTTTTCAGTATTCTGGTTATGTTCCCTAATCAGCTTCCTTAATCCTTTCACTTCTATCACTACATCCAGAGCCACGATAGCGAACAGTATGATGTCAATTAATGATATAGCAAATCCCTGGACTGCTATGATTGTTTTGCCCAGAAAAGTATACTGTGAAGCTTCATTGTTTATCATGGAATTCATAGCGGTGATGTATCCTGGTTTTTCCTGGGATATATATGTAGCATTGGTTCCGTATGAAAAAGCCTTTCCCTGGAGGTTATATGATATATTAGTATATGGTATTACATATGTGCCTATGCCTGTAAATGATATTTTATATGTGAAATTTGCATAGTGCCCGGGAGATAAGGTTATATTAGATTCGTTGTAGTTTCCTGAAACTGATGATGCAGCCCCGTACTTTACATAATTATTTACAAATGCGGATTGCGATGCGTAAAAGTCTTTTAACTGTGATGTGTCATTGTTTTTTATGTGTACGTTAATTTCAACAGTATTTGCAGATACCCTTTTAACGGTTGTATCATATAATATATATGCGGGGAAGACTGCATTAAACTTTACTGACACAGACGAAGGTGAAAATGCCCGGTAATTTGAATTATGAAAAGTTGAACCGGGGGTGTTCAGGGCTGTTTGTGCTGCAAGCGACGCATTGTTTGAGTATATATCAAAGGTATAATTTGAAGTATCAACAACACTGCCAGTGCCATTATTATAACCTATGCCTACAAGCGAAAGCTGCGACGAATTGCTGAACGAGATGTTAGAACTATATTGCATGAGCTCTGACAGATTGTATGAATGCACATCTCCGGACGAATGGAAATGGTTGGTGTATTCAAATAACCCCGCAGTAAATAACTCGTTAGAAAGGTTAATGCCTGTATTTCCAGCAAGGGATTTAACAATTGATGCATTAATATATCCTGAAGAGAGAATGTATGAATTGTAATTGTTTAATCCCTGGTCTGTAACAAATATTTCAGGAACGCTGCCATTGTAGCCATTACCAAATGTAGCCATAAAGTCACTATCAAGTTTATGAATGGAGGCGGATGAGGAATAAATAAAGATCTCAACATTATTTCCTGAAAGTGTAATATTTTTTAATGCGACAACAGGATTAAATGTCGTTCCAATTTCTTTTCCAATGGAAGAAGCCATTGAGGATGCTGATCCACTATGTCCTGTCCCATTATATGCAAGTATAAGGGCATTCTGTGGGGCGAAAGATGCTAGTTTGCTATATTCTGCTCCCAGCTCACTCCCTATGAGAGATGTCATATTGGCTGAGACTATAAAATCTCCTAACATTAGCCCGTTTCCACTCCAGATAGAATTGGAATTATTGCTGGAAGAATCCATTGCAAATAGATTGTACAGATTCCCCTGAGGAGTTATCAAACTCAGGGCTGCCTGATCAGATGAATTATTTCCTGTAGCGTATGATGGCATTACAGTATTATTTTCAGCTATCCTTGCTGAATTACCGGATATAGAAAGAGGAAATAATGTATTTAACCCGACAGCAGGAATTTCATGGTTTCCAGTTTCACCTGTCTGAAGTGCTGGCTGGCTGCTGGAACTGATTCCTGCAGAAGCAGCCATTGCTATAAAAATGATGGCAATAAATATTGATATGGCCGCTGCTACAGCCTTCCTGGATATTTTTTTCTTTCCGTGGAGGACCCTGTGTATTACAGCCCCTGAGATTATGGATGTGGCTACAAATATTATATAATTTTCCAGTGCATGTATTGACAATTCTGTAATAGCTCCGCTCAATCCTGCTGTGCCTGTGGTGCCCGAGGTGATGGAGGATGAAAGATATGGAATTAAAACCCGTAATACCGGCTCTGTTGCGATAGTAGCTATATTGGTGCTGTATGGGACGAAAGCTGTTGCAGCCAGTAATACATCCAAAAGCTGTGAAACAGTACCCGAAATTATTGAAACGCTGGTTATGTTTCCTAAAGAGATTCCAAGCATTGCAATGGCGGAAAGTGCCATGGTAATTGTGGTCAATGTCCAGACAAGGCTCGCAGATCCCCATGCACGCAAGCCCTTCCGTGTGGAAATTCCAACAAGCAACCCTATTATAATCCATACTTCCAGTATAATTGTGTTATGTAATGGCGATCCTACAATGAGATAAATAATCCCAAGTATGAATGGAAAACGGTAGCCAAAATATGGACCAAGCCAGTTTACCAGTGGATTATAACTTACAGATAAAATAATATACGCCGCGAAAGTAGTAGCTATATACCCTACTATAATGGCAGTTAATTTTCCCATTCACGGTAATGTAAATTTTTATATATATATCTTTTTATAAATTATTGAAATATTTCTCTATTCTTCCAATACCTTCCCTGATAACATCCTGTGATGTGGCATAGGAAATCCTGAAATGCCCGGGAGCTCCAAATGGACTCCCTGGTGTAACAATAACGTTGTATTTTTCAAGAAGTTCCATAGATAACTTATCATCTGCCTTTTCAGTCGAATATCCCGGAAATGCATAAAAAGCCCCTTCAGGTTCATATAACGTTATCCCATCTATCTCTTTCAACAGGGAAACCGTTAAATCCCGCCTTTTTGCGAATTCCTGCCTCATCTTTGCAACACTTTCTTCATCCTCGAGTGCTTTCATTGCACCATATTGTGATATGGAAGGTGCACAGGTCAATGTCTGCTGCTGGACCTTATTAGCAGCTTTTATTATATCCAATGGTGCCACCATATATCCTATCCTCCAGCCGGTCATAGCGTAACTTTTTGAAAATCCGCTTAATGTTACTGTTTTATCCTTCATCTCCTCTATAGACCCTGGAGAAAACATCCTGCCTTTGTAGATTAAATCTTCATAAATCTCATCCGAAATCAGATAAAGGTCATTTTCCAGTATAAAGTCTGCAAGTGCCCTCAATGATTTCTCTGAATATACCTTTCCCGTTGGATTCACAGGATTGTTAAACATAAATGCCTTTGTTTTGGGCGATATGTATTTTTTCATTTCCTGAAAATCAAATTCATAATTTTCATCCGTAGGTACTGTTATCATTTTGCCCTGATTCAACTTTATTATATCAGGATATGATACATAATAAGGTGCCGGAAGGAGAACTTCTTCACCAGGATCTATAATCGAATACAATGCCAGATTCAGTGAAAATTTAGTTGGTGTAACCAGAACATTTGATGCAGTTGCATCTATATTATTCTTTTTCTTCATTTTTTCTGCTATTTTCTCCCTTAATTCCATAATGCCTGCCGATGGGGTATAATGGGTTTTTCCCTCTCTGGCTTCTTTAAAAGCATAATCTATTATTTCTTCAGGCGTTGTAAAGTCCGGTTCCCCTATACCGAAACTGTAGATTGTTTTTCCTGCTGCTTTCAGTTCTGCAGCCTTATTGGACATACTGACAGTGGCAGATTCGTTTATGCCGTTTACTCTGGAAGATACCATAAAAAGTCATAACTATATAGCTTAAATATTTGTCCATTTGAAATATGTATAAATGATTGTATACGTAGGCTTAACCGGTCATGCAGTATAGTTATAGAGTAATTCGGTATAGAAGGCCGGATAATTGATATCACGGTTTTATTCATATTCTGGAGTAATGATTTCCCTATGGTTTTGTTCCGGTTCCGGGGTCTCTCAGAATGCTAAGCCCCGGGTTTCATAGCTGCAATTTTATAATACAAATAAAATCCGGTTTTCTTCGCCCTTCCGCAAAGATTATTATTATATTTTCAATGATTATACAGATTGAAAGATATTCAGATTGTAAAAGATGTTTTCATATCAGACCTGTATTGCGTTTACCTGCAGGATATATCTGCAGTTGTAATTTCAGATCTGCACCTGGGTTTTGAGGAGGAAATGAACCTGCACGGTATTTTTTTGCCGAAATTGCAGAGAAGCCATGTTGAAAAAATGGTTGACCAGATAATGGATAGGTATTCACCATCTAAAATTATTATTAACGGAGACTTCAAACAGGAATTCTCCAGAAATCTTCCACAGGAATGGGACGATGTTAACCATTTCATTGACAGGTACAGGAAGGAGTCAGAGCTAATATTCGTAAGGGGAAACCATGACAACTACCTCATGACCATATTAAAGTCAAATGGCCTAGAAATATATGATTATTATGAAACTGATAATTATTACATATATCATGGAGACCGGGATATGTCCTACAGAAAATTAACTATACTGGGGCATGAACACCCTTCGGTAGTGCTCAGGGATGAAATTGGAAGTGTGTTTAAACTCCCTGCCTTTGTCTACAATAATGAACAGAAAATGTTAATCACCCCTGCAATGAGTTTTTTCTCTTCAGGAACAGATGTATCTGAATCCTTATTAAATAATGAACATTTCACTCCCGTTTTAAAAAATGTTTCAAAGAAATTCAGAGCTTATGGTATAACAGAAGACTTTGGCCTTCTCGATTTCGGGTATGTTACAGACCTTGCACAGAAATTATAAAATTATTCCGGGTATTTCCTTTCTCCAGAACCTCTATATATCGCCCTTGGCCTGATAAGCCTCTCCTGTGTTTCCACGTATTCTGTAATGTGTGCCAGAATCCCTGATATTCTTGAAAGTCCAAATAAAGTGGTAAACATGTCTACCGGAAAGCCTATTGCATTAAAAACCATCCCTGCATAGAAATCTGTATTTGTATATATACCCTTAGACCCAAAAGCTTTGACACCTGCTTCTTCAAGCCTTTTTGCAATAGCCAGTATTTTTTTCTGCTCTTCTGTTGTTGAAAGTATATCGGCATATTTCTTGAAAGTTTTCAAACGGGGGTCATATGTCCTGTAAACCCTGTGCCCGAATCCAACAAGCCTTCTTTTCCCATTGAGTATATTGTTTTCAAACCATGCATTAACATTTTCTGGTTCCCCTATTTCCAGAAACTGCCTGTAAGCACCCTCAGCGGCTCCGCCATGGAGTGGGCCACGCAATGCTGCAATGGCTGATGCCAGTGATGAATACATATCAGATAGTGTGGATGCTGTTACCAGTGCAGCTGTTGTGGATGCCGGTATTTCATGATCCATATAAAGAATAAGTGCAGAATCCATAGCACTTATTTTATTTTTATCTGCACTTCCAGAACAGGCTTTCAGGAATGTTTCTGCATAACTTTCACCGGGTTCAGGGTCTATTATATTGTTTCCTGATTTGAGCCTGTATATATTTGCAACCATAGAAAGGACAGAGCCCAGAATTTCTGGTATTTTTTCCCCATCATTTTCTTTCGTATATTTATAATTAGATTCTTTAGATGCTTTCGCTGACAACAGTGTCTGCAATATTCCAAGTGAATCAGAGGTTTCTGGCATGGCTCTTAGTATATCCTTTAAATAATCATCCAGTGCCAGATGGCTGTTTATCTTATTTTGGAAATTTTTTAATTCGGAATCATCAGGAAACTTTCCGAAAAGCATTAGATAAGAAACTTTTTCAAAGGATGATTTTTCTGCCAGTTCATTAATATCATATCCCCTGTATCGCATTATTCCTTTCTGTCCATCAATAAAAGTCAATTCTGTATATTTTATGTATACGTTTTCAAGTCCCGGGCTAATTTCTTCCATATAATGTAATGCATTAAATATATAAAAGGTTAGATGCCTGTCCTTAAATCCATTTTATCGCCATGACCGGGCAGGATTAATGCATCCATGGTACGTATGGCTTTAAGAGATTTCTCTGCATTTTCCGGGTTCGCTGCGAATCCTTTATTGTATCCCGGAACACCTTTAAGATTTACAGCGGCATCTCCACTGAAGACTACTTTCTGTTCCTTTAGATAGTATGATGTTGAATCCCTTGTATGCCCAGGCGTTTTTACCAGTTCAATGCCGGAGATATTCATATCTGAAGATGGTTTCAGGTCCTTCACTTTCCGGGCACGCATAATTGTGGATGCAAATTTAGGCAAGAAAGGTTTTGGTGGAACAGGTTCAGACCCTGATATAATACTGAGCTCATTAGCAGGGACAAAGATTTCAGGATGGTATTTTTCATAAATTCTGGAAAGTCCCCCTACATGGTCAACGTGATAATGTGTTATGAGTATTGCATCTAGCTTAATTTTATGATCTTCCAGGTATCCTGTAATTTTCTTACCTGAACCCGGTGTGCCGGCGTCCACAATAATGTTCATTCCGTCAATCATTATGAGATACGAATTTGCCATAGCTCCATCTATCTTTTCAATTGAATCTGAAATTTTCATACTGGCTATAACTTGTATGTATTTATAAAGATATCCTATGGCAGTTCATATTTTTCCGAGCTTGATTTAATTTCAATATAAATTAGTTTTTATATATGGCAGATAAATCCCCATTAATCTTGGGATTTATATCAGTACAAACCATAGTATATGGCAATTTCCAATTATATTACTATTATAATTATATAAATTTTCACAATTTATACCAAAAAACCTTTATACTATATAAATATAATACATACAGGTGTCTAAATGGTTATTACTCACACCAAATTAAAGAGAGACTCTGTCGGGCTTTTGCAGGGAATTTTCCAATCTCTGGGGCAGGTGGCGCCGGCCGCCGATATAGCTATATTGCTTGTAGCTTCATTTTCAATTTCCGGAGCCCAGACAGTTATGTCTGTAATTATAGGCTGGATTATATATGCATTATGGATGATTACACCCTATGAATTTTCCAAAATTAAATCAAATTCGGGTAGTTATTATGCATATGCTGCAGGAGCAACTGAAAAGGGAAGGCTGGGGCCAATAACGGCATTAAGCTTCATGTATTATGATATTACAGGAGCCGCATTTGGAATACTAGGGCTTTCAAGCTTTATATTCCTTATGGCCCCTGAGGTTACTTCCATACCCTATCTCTGGATTCTGTTTGCAGGTATTTTTACCGCTTTCATTATAATTGTAACATATCTCGGTATCCGGCCCTCATTGAATTATACAGCAATAACAGGGTTGCTGGAAATTATGTTTCTCCTGATAGGATCCATAATTATTATTATAAGGGTAGGCGGGCATAATTCTGTGGTGCCATTTGAGATTACAGGGCCCTATAGCGTTGGATTTTCATCTATAATGTTCGCTTCTGTTTTCTCAATTCTGGACTTTACAGGTTCAGGTGTAGTTACCACAATATCTGAGGAGATAAGCAAGCCGAAGAAAAACATTGGAAAATCTATAATATTTGCTATGGTCCTCACTGCAGTTGCACTTATACCGGCAGCATACGCTTTAACAGTTGGCTGGGGAGTCAGCAGTATTGGGAGTTTTGCATCACATAGCGATGCTGGTTTAACTGTTTTCTCGAGATACCTTGGACCTATAGGGCTGGTGCTTTTGATAGTGTTTACAATTAACAGCTATTTTTCAAACGGAGTTTCAAAGGCAACTGCAGTTAGCAGATGGTGGTACTCGGCGGCCAGGGACCATGTGGTATTTCCAGAAACTATAGGAAAAATTAATGAAAAACACCATTCTCCTGCCAATGCTGCAATAATATGGGCTGGACTTTCATTTGTGCTTGACGTAATCATGGGCCTCATTTTTGGCCCGCTCAGTGCCGCCTTTGTACTTGAAGCTGGCACAGGGATCTCTATAGTAATAGTCCATATGATTGCAAATACATCGCTTACTCTATATACCAGAAGAGTTAATAGGTTCAACCTGCTGAAACATGGGATATTGCCCTCGCTGGCTACAATCATCGGGCTTGTTGTCATATACTTTACCATGAGTGATATATTTAAAAAGTTCCTTGTCACTCCAAGCGCAGTAAATGACGCATATTTCGTGTCTTTCGTTGTTACTATCCTGTGGATACTGTTAGGTGGTATAGTGGTAACACTTTACTATAGAATTAAAAAGCCTGAAATTCTGAAAGATGCAGGGGAATTCAATATGAAGTCCAGAACATAAATTTTTTATTATTATAACAAAATTTTTATAATTATTATTTTCATAGATATAATTAAAGTTCAGATTTAAACTATCTTATCAGATTAATTGTTTGTACGTTATAACACAGCAATAAACATTAAATTAATATTCGTTTAATTGATTATGCCACTATGGAAATTGTTGCCGTAGAAATTAACAAACCTGAAGATGTGAACATCATATTAGGTTATTCACATTTCATCAAAACGGTTGAAGATATGAATGAAATCATAAAAACAACCATTCCAGGGTGTGAATATGCTATTGTATTTTCTGAAGCTTCCGGCGATAAATTAATCCGTTATGAAGGTAACAATAAGGAGTTGATAGACTGTGGAATAGAAAATATCAAAAAAATTTCTGCCGGGCACACGTTTATGATACTGCTTAGAAATGCATTTCCAATTAACATCCTGCCACAATTGAAGATGACGCAGGAGCTCGGGGCTATTTTTGCTGCCACTGCAAATCCTATCAAAGTGATACTTGCGAAAACAGAAAATACAAATGCAGTTATAGGCGTTGCGGATGGCTATTCCCCTGTTGGAGTTGAAACAGATAAAGATAAGGAAAAACGCAGGAAATTCCTCAGGGACATAGGTTATAAGTCTTAGGGCCCGTGGTGTAACGGATTATCATATAGGCCTCCGGAGCCTATAATCCGGGTTCGAATCCCGGCGGGCTCATTTCATTAATGGTAACTGAAATGAACTCATATAACACCTTTTTTATATACATTTAAACTGCTTTGCATTAATTTTATCCTGATATCAACAAATCATTATTTCATTGGTATATTAACAGATTTTTCAGGAAAATAAAAAACAGGAATAAACTATCTGATATTTATATTAACATACCAATTTCCAATATATAAAACCAACGATCTATAATTTGATAAAAATAACATGGATTTTAATTATATCACCTCATTATATTCCAATTTATATTTATCAATTTCTATATATTCCACTTGATAACTGTCTAAATAATAAATGGAGCAGACCAGATTTTATTAATCTAACCATATCATCAGAAGTGTCCAAATTTAGATGGGACATACCAATTATAAATTATAAAATAAATATGACGCGGTCATGTATAATATTTATATATTGAAACTTGGTATATTTTAATTTAAACAATATTAATTTATTAATAAATTATTTATTAATATTATTACCAATATATATATATATATCAAAGTATTTAAAGTTAGTATGAATAATTATAAAAAATTTGAAATAGATTTTATTAATGCCTGGAATTCACATAATATTTTTGAATTACTAAAATATTATGATGATGATATGTTATATATACATCCAGGAGAAGAACCAAAAATTATAAGGAAAAAAGGTGATTTCGAAGTTTATTTAAAAAAATTTTTTGAGACATTTCCTGATTATACTTTTACATTAATAAACGTTGCATGGAATAATAATGTAGGATTTGGCGAATGGCTCGGAAAAGCCACTTTTAACGGTTTAAGATACAACTTAAAAATTAGTAATAAACCTTTTGAGATTTACGGTGTGGATGTTTTGGTTTTAAATAAATCGCACACATGTATAAAGGAAGAACATGTTTATTTTGATGTTTTATCTGTACTTAAAGCAGTTGGAATAAATATATTTAAGTGAAAAATGAATAAAAAAATAGTATTTACATCATTGCCTGGATTTACAGCAGCGTTAGAAGCAACAATGATTCTACTTGCTATACCTGAAATATCAAAGGAATTCAGCATATCATATTCAGAATCGACATTATTAATAATAATATTTGTAATAACAGAAACATTGCTTGTTATTCCTTTTTCATTAATAGCAGATAAAAAGGGAATAAAAAAGGTAATGATAACCGGTTCATTTATAATGCTAATAGCATCAATCTTGATTTTTATTTCAAATAATTTTATTGTAATGCTTTTATTAAGGGCAATTCAGGGCATTGGAGGATCAATGGTCATATTAACATCATTATCATATGCATCATTAATAAGCTCTGATATAAATAGAGGTAAATCAATAGGGTTAAACCATACAATAATAAGCTTAGGCTATGTTATAGGTCTTCCATTGGGCGGTTTAATGGCATCAATAAATTATAAGTACCTATTTTTATTTACAGCATTTTTATCATTATTATCAATTATATTAATAATAAATATAGATGAAATAAAAGGAAAATCAGAAATAGGAAAATCATCATTTTATATTACATTATTATTCTCCGGATTAATATTATCGATATATTATATTCCATTTATAATTATTGCAATAATAGGTTTAGTATTATCATTTAGAATTAAATTAAGCAAAGAATTTTCATTATCATCATTTTCAGGATTTTTACATTCTATAACAAGAAATATGCTTGCAGCATACTTTGTATTTTTATTGTATTCATTGAAATACAGTCCTTTAATTGTCGGTTTATTGGTTTTAATATATCCATTATTCTTTACATTTACATCATTTATTTCAGGAAAATTGCATGATAAATACGGATTAAAAATAGCATCCCTTGGATTTTTATCAATGAGTGTGTTTTCATTGTTATTATTCTTTAATTTTCTATTTCCTGAAGTATTTTTAGGTTCATCTACAGGAGTTGCAACAACATCAAATACAGCATATACAATGAATTCATTAAATAAAAATGATAGGATAACAGGTTCAGGAATAAGGTCATTGCAGGGAATAGTAACAAATGCAATCGGTCTTGGAATAGCCTCAAAATTACTGTTAAATTTGAATTATGTTATATTAATAATAATTATTTTCAATTTAACAGCATTATCAATTACATTGATTCTATATAAAAATAAACTAAAATTATAGTGTGTTGCATAATTCATTTCAATTTAATAATTATTCCATAATAAATTTAAAACTTAAAAGGAAAACCCCCTATATAGTGAAATATAGGGGTGATTTGCTTTGACTCCACAAATCAATAATAAAATAAATAGAAGTATAAAAAGGTACTGGATTGGATCAAACAGGAGATGGGAAAAGTATAATGAATCACTTGCAGATAGAATAGAATACCTTGCAGATCTATCATTCATAAGGGATTATGATTCTCTATTGGAGGAAAATAATAATGGTAAAATAGGACATCCATACAAAGTACCCGATGCATTGATAATGTATTTAGCTAGATTAAGATCTATATTCAATGTTCCATTCAGGTCACTTGAAGGCATGTTAAGGTCCTTAGCAATTATAGCTAATATAAAATCAATATCATATAGTGAAATATTCAGGAGGATAAGGAGAATTAAGCCAGATCTGAATAGCAATATTAACAGTAAGCTGGATTGCATTATAGATTCTACTGGCTCTAAGATAACAATAAGGGGAGACTATTTAAGGCATAAATGGCATAGGAAAAGGAATGGATGGCTCAAATTACATGTAATAATATCATTAAAAGATGTTACTGTATTATCATTCACAATTACAGATGAGCATACACATGATTCTAAAGCTGCTAGAAAACTATTGAGTAAAATGAAAAATAATATTCTAAGAATATTTGGAGATAGGGGATATGATTCAAAGTATATTTACAATATGTTCGGATATAATGCAATAATACCTCCCAGGAAAAATGCTTCTACCAAATCCAGAGGTTCATCCACAAGGGCCAGGATTGTAAGATATATTAAAAAGAATTCTATGGAACAGTTGAAAGAGAACAATAGCTATGGCAAAAGGTGGCTCGTGGAAATATATTTTTCAGGATTAAAAAGAGTAATGTCAGAGGTAATTAAAGCTAAGAAAATAGAGTATATTGTACAGGAATTAGCTCTTAAGGTAGTTAATTACAATATTATGAGGGGGATGACACATGTCTATTAATTATACAACACACTACTAAAATTATAATTTTCTTATAACCCTTTTTCCTGATATCTTATATTTATTCTTTAATATTAAATTTATTGAGAAAACCAATGATTTATGCTCTTCTTCATGTATTTTTTCCTCTAATGTTTCCGGTGTTTCGTAATCATCTACACTTACAATTCTCTGGTCTATAATAGGCCCATTGTCCACATCATCTGTTGCAAAATGTATTGTACACCCTGAAAACCTTGCGCCTGAATTTATAACCGCTTCGTGCACCTTTTTCCGTAATATCCTTTGCCACCAAAAGCAGGCAATAATGAAGGATGAATATTTATTATTTTGTATAAAAATTTGTTTATAATAAAATCGGGAAGTATTTTCATATAGCCATCTAAAACTATTAAATCAGGATTATCTCCTGATATTATTTCGTATATTGTTTTATTGTAATCATTATTTTTTGTATCGATTAATACAGGCAATATTCCATTGTCCCTAGCTATTTGCATTACATTTGCCCTTTTATTGTTGCATATTAATTTAGTTATTTTCGCATCCTCTATTACATTGTTATCAATTGCATCTATTATTGCCTGAAAGTTTGTTCCATTTCCTGAAGCAAGAACCAAAATTTTTTTCATATAAAGTTATTACAATATTTTAATTAAACTTTTTATAAAAATTATTTAAATTATTAAATGCTATCTACAATAATTTTAAACAATATTTCTTCCTTTTCTCTTATTTCTTCTAAACTTAAGGATTCCCCTGTAATTAAATTTGAATATACCGTAAGAACTGATAAAGCTTTAAAATTATATAATTTAGAATTTAAATAAAGAGCAGATCCTTCCATATCCAAATTATCTATGCCTAATTTATTTAATTTATCTATGAATTCATTTGTCCTTACTTTCTGCGAATCAGTAGTAAAAGCATCTGTAATATAATGTTCATAATCTTTAAGATTCAAATCAAATTTTTTTAATAAATCATAATCAGCAGATAATGATATAGATAAATTGTCCTTAATTTCTTCGTTGAATAATCCGCCATTATTATGCGAATATGATATTGGCATTACATATGAACCGGGTTTAATATTCTTATTTATGGATGCTGTCGAACCGAATCTTATAATATTTTTTGCCCCTAATTTATAAAGCTCTAAAGTATCCAGTGCAAGCGAAGTATTTCCTATTCCGCTCCATGATAATGTTAGTCTTTTATTTTCATAAAAACCTGTATATGTATAATATCCCATAAAATCATTAACAAGCTTTATATCGCTTAATTTATTTTTAACCATATTAAAACGATCTACATTTGCTACTACTAATGCATTTCCTGCAATATCTCCTTTTTTAGATTTAAAAACCATATTTTACTATTAAATATTAATATTTAGATAGTGTAAGTAATTGTCTGTAAATTATAAATGGCCTTGCACAATTTAGATTGGGGTGAAAAAAGTGCAAGACCAATTAAAAGAAGTAAAAGAAAAGATAAAAAGTTATGGATTGAACAGGGAGAATATGAGAGATTTAAAGAAATGGATTCTTAATGATCTCATGAATGAGGAAGCAGAGGAACAGATCAATGCATCCAGGTATGAGAGAAATAGCAATAGAAAGGATTACAGGAATGGGTATAAGCAGAGATCATTGTTAACAACAGATGGAAAGGTTATATTAGATAAGCCACAGTTCAGGGAAACATCTTTCCATACAGCTGTATTTGACAATTATTCCAGAGTAGAAAAATCAGTAGAATCCATAATACTGGAATCATACCTGAGCGGTGTATCTACAAGAAGCGTTAATAAGGTAATAAAATCCTTAGGCATAGAAGTATCACCATCCTATGTGTCATCATTATCCTCAAGGCTTGATAAAACAGTAAATGAATTCCTTGAAAGGAAGATTGATGGAGAATATAAATTCATATATATAGATGGAACATACCTTAAAATAAGAAATAATGGGAGGTACAGGAATAAGGCAATATACATCTGTGTAGGGATTAACAGTGATGGATATCGTGAAGTTCTTGGAGCAAGAATATATGACTCTGAAACTGAAATAGAGTGGGAACTATTCTTTGATGATCTTAAGGATAGGGGATTGAATGGTGTTGAGATGGTAATATCAGATGGCAATAAGGGTATTAGGGAAGCAGTTAAACAGTCATTCCCTGGATCATCTTGGCAATACTGCCATGTCCATTTTATGAGGAACTTAAGGAAATCAACGGGAAAACAGCAATGGAAGTTTCTATCATTGCTTATAAAACAGGCACTGGATAATCCTGATATACTCCCTTTACTGCAGGATAAGCTTTTTGATAGAGGATTAGATAAATGTTCTACTATGTTCGATAAATACTATGATTCATTATACAACTACAGATCATTCAATACAAATATACAGGGATTAAGGAGATTAAGAGTATCCAATACTATAGAACGTTTAAATGCAGAAATAAAAAGAAGGACTAAGAAAATAGGTGCATTTCCATCTGATGATTCTGCAATGAGATTGGCAGGCTCAATAATGATAGACATAAATGAGGAGTATGTAACAGGAAGAAAATATATAAATATGGAGGAAATCAACAGTCAGTAAGGCTATTTACAATTTACAGAAAATAATGTACATTATCAATATTTAAATTATAAGCTATAAATTTTACATAAAAATAAATTAAAAATATGCCCTATATAGATTATAGCAGGAAATCTGATAGCATAGAGGACATAATTAAAAATGAGTGCCCTGTATACTCCGGGGATATTATCAGGCGCAGGTTAGCTCTCAGTATTTACTCCACTGATTCCGGGAAATCAATGGAGAATAGTATTAATTCGTTAATGGAGAGTTATTATGAAAATACATATACTGGCAAATGAACATGCAGGTTCTGGAAATGCCTTAAAGATTATGGAAGAAATAAAATCCATATTAAATCGGTATGAACTGACTTCCTCTTTCACGGAAAAAGATCCTGCAAATTTTATCCAGTTCATGGACGAAAATCCAGATATAAAATATCTTATTGCTATCGATGGTGATGGCACTGTAAATTACGCAATACAGGCACTTGCGGGAAAGGATACCATACTCATTCCCGTTCCAGCAGGTACCGGATCAGACCTGACAAGGACAATAGGCCGTGTTACTGTAAAAGAAATCCCTGAGATTATTTCTGGTGGGAGATTCAGAAAAGTTGATCTCGGCCTTGTGCACATAAACGGGAAATCCCGGTATTTTATGAATATCATGGAAACAGGCCTTGGTGGGAATGTAATGGTGAGGGTAAATTCCACTGAGCATCGAACAGGATCCACATTCGTGAAGGCTATCCTTTACTATATTTTAACGATGAAAAGTATTGGGGCTGACATAAAAATCGGGGATGAAATTATACATGAGCAGATAATAGATATTATCATAGCAAATGGGCAGTATTTTGGCAAGGGCATGCATGCATCCCCCGATTCTAAAATTGATGATGGATTCCTGGATCTGCATCTGATAAAATACATGCCAAGGTCACGAATTTTATTTAAACTCCCATCTCTCCGTTCAGGCGCCTACATCTCTGACAAATATGTAATTAACAAAAAAATAAAAGAAGCAAGCGTGAATTGCAAAAGCATTGTTGAAATAGATGGAGAAATAATAATTGCTGATTCCTTCTCCGTGGAAGTTCTACCGGGTATAATAAATATTTTTGAGTTGCCCGGAGAGGATAATAGTGCCATAAATAAAATTTAAATAGAAAATGAGACTGATAACTATACGTATAATTCCAAAAAAAGGTGATGGTTGAAATGTATGATATAAAAGATAAAGTATGTATAGTAACAGGGTCAGGAAGGGGAATAGGAAAAGCTATTGCGATTAAACTTGCACAGGCAGGCGGGAAGATTGTGGTTAACGTTAGAACCCATGAGGATGAAGGCATGCAGACGCTGGAGGAGGTAAATAAGGCATCGTCCGGAATTCTTTCAATGGCGGATGTTTCAACAGAAGAAGGCAGGAAAAAATTATTCAGGGATGCTATAGAAAAACTTGGAAAACCTGACATACTTATCAACAACGCAGGAGTTGGTATTCTCGAGCCATTCGAAAACATAGATGAAAAACACATGCAATTGATGTTTAACACTAACCTCTATTCTCCAGTATGGCTTTCCAGAGAGTTCGTTAGCAAGTACGACAATGGCGTTATTATAAATATGGCCTCACTGGCAGGCATATCCCCTTTCCCCGGGCTATCTGTATATGGAATGACCAAGGCAGCGCTTATTAGCATGACTAAATATCTTTCCCTGGAAGCTGCCGGCCACCATATCCGTGTAAATGCTGTTGCACCGGGAGTAGTTAAAACCAGGATGGGCGACAGCCTCCTGAAAATTATGAATCTAGACGAGAAAAATTTTTCTAAGAAATTTACGCTTACGGGCAAACTCATAGACCCTGATGAAGTTGCAGATACGGTTCTTTATTTGATCAGGAACGAATCTATGACTGGCCAGGTTATAACAATAGACTCTGGCGGAGAACAGATGGCAACGGATTATTTCAGATAAAGGGTTAATGTACCCATAATAATATTAATATACAGATACATAATATTTTTTTATGTGGGAATTTATAAACGTAAAGCCGGAAAAAATCTATAATAATAACAACAATTCAGAAAGAGGCGATTTATATGTGGTTTTTTAGGTCGCCGCAGATAATATTTGGTGATGAATCATTAGGATTTCTGGAATCATTGTCAATAAAAAGAGCTGTTATAGTTTCAGATAAAAATATCAGAAAAGCAGGCATTGTAGACCTAGTAATAAAGAACCTGCATGGAACAGAATTATTAATAATTGATGATATCCCGGAAGAGCCGGAATACAGAGCTATTGCAAAACACCTGGATGAGATAAATCAATTCAAACCGGATTATTTTATATCTGTAGGAGGCGGTTCTGTTATAGATAGTTCAAAAATATTATTCTTTAAGTATGAACGCCCGGATCTCGAATTTTATGATGTTACACCACTTGTTAAACTGAATTTGAGGCAGAAAAGCAAATTAATTTCGATTCCCACAACCAGTGGCACCGGTTCGGAATGTACCTGGGCTGCAGTAATTTCAGATGAAATGGAAAATAGGAAAGATGAGCTGGCATCACCGGAAATAATGCCTGACTATGCAATACTTGACCCGCAGATGGTTAAATCACTGCCAAAAACCCAGACAATAAATACTGCAACCGATGCTATCACACACGCCATAGAAGGTTACACAAGCAGATGGAACAATCCATATTCCGATGCCATGGCTGAGAAGGCCATTGAACTAATTATTCCGTCAATAGTTAAACTGGTGAAAGATCCGGAGAATCTGGAGTTGAGAAATAATGTTCATATAGGGGCATCTATGGCAGGATTATCATTTTCAAATTCCCAGATAGGGCTAGCGCATGCTCTGGGCCATTCTCTAGGTGCAATGTTTCATGTGGCGCATGGAAAATCTGTTGGCATATTTCTTCCAGGAGTAATTAAATTTAATTATGCGGCAGCCGGGGAGAAGTATCAGAGGCTTAACCTCTTAATTCCTGAAATGTATAGAGGGAAAACACTGTACGAATCCATAGTTATTATACTCAAAGCTCTGGGGCAAACTATCAGGATATCTGAAACAGGGATAGACGAAAAAGCATTCCGGAATAATCTCGATAAGCTTGTGAGCCTGGCATCGGAATCCACGGGAATTGTAACAAATCCAGCGGATGCCAGCAGGGATGACATAACGCGGCTGTTTCTGGATTCGTGGTAATCCGAACTGCTCCAGCGAGTTAATTATTTTCTGTTTCGCTGGCAAAAGTCACTGTACATATAGCTTTATACTAAAATCTTTAAAGCATTAAAATTTGTTAGCAAAATGATAATTTTCGATTGCCCGTAGAATTTTAAAGCACAACCTCCTGTGCCTTCAGTTCATAGTATTAAATTCACTTGCATTTTCTTATTTTAATAAACCAGTTTATAATAAAAAAAGACGAGTATTAAAGGTTAGGATTCATTTATAATAGGGGAAAATTAGAGCACCATATCCTCGATCTTTGTGCTTCTGTACCTTCCAGTGTATGTATTATTAATCTTCTTGCCTCCATAAAGTGTTGTGGTGTTTTTATGGTCATATCTTGCTGCCACGATTCTTCCTATTGAGTCCCCCTTCATAATTCCTCCACCGGTAGAACCGGAAACCACAATTAAATTGATCTCGTTGAATATATATGGCATGAAATCTATGGTGTTGTATGAATAGTATCCTGCCCATGATGCGGTGATCCTTGAGTCTTCAGATGCCGGGAAATAATTGTCCAGTATTGGCTTTATGTTGTATGTATAAAAATCCGGTTCAGGTTCTGGATTTTCAGTAAATGAAAAATCTCTGTTAAGTTCATCTGCAAGACTTGTCCAGAATGAATTAGCCTGGGGATAGGGCCTCATGTATACGCCAGTAGGGAATATTGTAAATGGAAATACACCGGAATCGTTAAAAATATTTTTGCCGATAAGTTTCTGTATTCCCGGTGAGGTTATCTGGAATATCTGCCGCTTTTTAGGCCTGAGATGTGAATCTATTCCTACAGGATTCAGTAATGCGGTTGTCCAGACATCTGTGCATAACACATAAAAATCAGATTCCAGAATTCCCTTATCGGTCTCAGCATATTTTATTTCCGATTTCTGCCAGTTAAATGGCTCTCCTGGATAATTTAAAGACGTGTCAGGGGCAAGAACAAGTTTTTTTACAAATGTATTGAACATGAAATTAACACCCATTTCCAGAAGCCTGTCGTAGTACCATTTTGATAGGAGGTCTGGTTCTATAATGCCTGCATTTTCGTCTATGACAGCAGATTTAATTGAGTCTATACCCATGACTTCCCTTGTGTCCTTATCTATATTTAAATTAAAAATTTCCGAAAGGTCTTCGTCTACAAAACGTGAATGAGGATATTTTGATATAAAATCCCTGGCTTTTTCATGGTCGAATAGGAATAGGTAGCCGGTAAATTTCATCCCCAGGTCGACATCCATATCGTTCTGTAAATGCTTATAGAAATTTATGGCAGTCTGTGCCATAACCTGATTTTCCCTCAAAGTAAAGAAATCCCTGAATGCAGCTGCACTTTTTGCTGTATTTCCCTGTGAAAAAGTCTTAAACTTGTCCACCACAAGAATTTTAAGTGACGAATCCTTTTTCTTGAGATGGTAAGCAGAGCTCAACCCTGTTATTCCCGCACCTATAACAACTACATCATACTTCATATCATTGGAAAATTCACAACTTTATATAAATCTATGTTTAGAGAATATAATGGAATGATATTTTTTGTGTGCTTTGCCGGATTACCCTGCACAATTTTATTATTTGGCCTGGTGAGGGGCAATATTATATAGTTTCAATAATTCACCTGAATTGATAAATCCCAATTTTAATAGCCCATCTTTTAGTTTTTCCTGGTATGGCGCATATATAACAATATTTTCGGTCTGCGATTTATATATATTGGCTATAGAGGATATTATATCATAAATAGACCCTTCGTAACCATCTTTATAATGCAGGCATCCTATAGCGCATGACTTAATATTTAATGAAAGCACCTTTACAGAGCCTAGTATCTCACCGTTTTTGCGTTTAATGAAAATATTATTATGCCTATCTTCTTTTCCGGTGCTTCCCGTATCTCTTTCTACGCCATCTGCAACTGTTGTGCCCTCATATTCCCTGATTTTAAGCCTCATTGCCAGTAAACCAGAATATTCAACACTAAACCTGGATTGTATTATATCCAGGTTCTTTTTATCTATGTACAGAACCTGGTTGCTTTTAATTTCAATATTTCCTATAACTGCCTTAAGAGATTTACTGTTTCCATAGAACCACATTTCATCGTGTACAGGGTCAACTGAAAGGATCCCTTTTATTACTCCGTTGTCATATATTATCTTTGAGTAATCTGGATAATCTTCCAGCAATGAAACGAGCCGTGTATTTTTGTAAGGGTCTTTCATCATGAATTCTGTTGCCATGTATGTATTTTCAGTTTTGAACGGAACGATATTTTCCATGTTTGATAATGTATTATTTATAAATTAATATGCCGTATTAAACTGGTAGCAGATACAAAATGAACCAACGCGATTATACAATTTAGTAATAAATAGTTTAGTAATAATATTTATATAATGTATTGCAATTTTAAACTGATGCAGGAAAAATGGATTGCACTCAGCAACACAACTATAGGACAATTAATGGCCACAATAAACACCAGCATAATTATAGTAGCACTTCCATCAATTTTTGTCGGCATTCATTTAAATCCTATGCAGGCCAGTTCATTTCCCTATCTTTTATGGCTTATCATGAGCTATATGATAGTTCTCTCTGTACTTCTCGTCAGTATTGGAAAACTTTCCGATATATTTGGACGGGTAAAAATATTCAATCTTGGTTTTTTAATTTTTACCATAGGTTCTATATTGCTTTATATAGCACCGGGAACAGGATACACCGTGGCTCTGGAACTTATAATATTCAGGATTGTCCAGGCTGTGGGTGGGGCATTCATAATGGCCAACACATTTGCCATAATCACAGATAACTTTTCACCTAAAGAACGTGGTTTTGCAATTTCCATAAACAGTGTGGCTGCAGTTTCCGGAGTGAGCATTGGTGTGGTCCTGGGAGGAATCCTGTCAACCATATACTGGAGGGACATTTTTCTTATAAGTATACCAATAGGCGTATTCGGTACTTTATGGTCATTCCTTAAACTGAAGGACGTCCGGGAAAGGGCTGCAAGGCATATAGACATCCCGGGCAATATACTCTTTGCTGTAGGCCTTATCATATTGCTCCTCGGTGTAACATATGGCATAACTCCCTATAAGAATAATCCCATGGGATGGACCAACCCGCTTGTGATATCAGCCCTTGCAATTGGGGCGATAATGCTGGTTCTGTTCCCATTTGTAGAAAACAGGGTAAAAGGTCCCATGTTTGATATGCGGTTATTCAAATCAAGAAATTTTAGCATAAGCATATTTACAGCATTTGTTTCTGCGATGACCATGATGGGGTTAATGTATATGCTCACGCTCATATTTCAGGGAATATGGCTCCCGATACGTGGATACCGGTATGCAGTAACCCCCCTATGGGCAGGCATATATATGCTGCCATTGCCAATATTTATGGGCATATTCGGGGTTCTTTCCAGTAAACTTGCAGACCGGTTTGATGCAAGGTGGCTTACTACAATAGGGCTTTTCATATCTGGTTTTGCCCTGCTTGCACTGGTTGCCTTAACGTATAACTTTTCCTATGTTTTCCTCTCCATTGTAATAAGTATTTTCGGAATAGGCTATGGCATATTCAATGTTCCCAACTTGACCGTGGCCATGTCATCTGTTCCGGCAGATGAAAGGGGAGCTACGTCAGGAATACTCAATACTATGAGAAATACTGGATACGCAGCAAGCATAGGGGCATTTTTCTCAATATTGTTGCTTGGGCTTTCATTAACGTATCCTGGGTCAATCACACATGGGTTGACAGTTGAAAATGCTAGTAGCCTTGTCCAGTATTTCAATAATATTCCACCTACAGAAATATTATTTTCCACATTTCTCGGGCTAAACACTGTAAAGGATGTTATCTCTACAGTACCAGCAGGTGTTATTTCAGGTCTCCCTTCCGGGGTTATGGACACTATTTCCGGCCATATATGGTTCCCTGAAACTATAGCCCCGGCTTTCATGACATCCATGCACGACGTATTCTACGTTGGTTTTGGAGCATCGATCATTGCAGGGCTCGCATCGCTCTTCAGAACGCCTTCCGATGGCGATAATGAAGCAAAAGTAAGGGATAAGGATGCTCCACGGAACAATAGGTCAAAATAGAAAATCTATTTAAATGCTATTAAATTAATCCACCATGATAAGGAAAGCCAATGTAGAAGACTGGGAATCTATAAGTTCCATTTCGGCAAGGGCAGGATATGATGATTACATTAACAAAGAAGTTGGTATAGCCTATCTGTATGGGCATGACGTTTACGTACATATTTCACAGGAAATTGATGGTTTTATTAAACTGGAGCCACTTGATGATAAATCATTATGGTTCAGTGGATTGAGAGTAGATCCGGAATCACGCAGGAAACGTATAGGGACAAAACTTCTCAAATTCGCACTTGATCATGCTATAAACAATGGTTATAAGTCACTCAGATGCATGGTAGAAACAAATAATATTCCATCTATCAGGCTTATGGAATCTTTCGGTTTATCTGTTGTTGATAAATATTTCTTTTTTTCCGGAGGGATAGATATATCCTATTTTGAAAAATCATATTCTTACAGTGGAAATTATGCCAATAAGGAGTGGAAGTTTGATAGTGTGTATGAGACTGTTTATTCCCAGGGAAATAGGCAAGTTTATCTTCATGCTGGAAGAATGCTATACTATACCGTATTAAGTGGGGATGAATTCAAATATACTGATGAAGGGTCAACCTGCGCCCCGGAATCAATTGCACCTTTTATAAAATTGCAACCTGACTATGGATTTAAATCTGGATATATATTTGAAATGGGAACCTCGCATAGGCCAGATAACTTATAAATTCATTACGTAGTAATTTCTATTAACAGCTTTGAATGCTGGCCTAGATGCTATACTTATTATGATAATTTCTCGGAGTTATCATGTATTTTCCATATACGTACGTACTTGAATTGCCTATTACTATCAGGGTAAACATATCAATATCAGATTGCAGGAAGTTCCCCAGTGTTGATATTTCTACTTTCTGTTCTTTCCTGTAAGCATTTGTCACCAAACCCACAGGTGTGTCTTTGTTTCTGTATTCAAGCATTATTTCCCTTGCTTTCTTTATAAGTTCTGTTCTTTTTAAACTTACAGGATTATAAAACGCAGTGACAAAATCACCGGCACCTGCAGCATGGATTCTTTTCAGTATAATATCCTCCGGCGTTAATTTATTGCTAAGGCTTATGGAGCAGAAATCATTCATAAAAGGAACTCCCAGCAACGACCCTGCAGAACTTAATGCCGTAATGCCAGGAATTATCTGCAAATCTATTCTGTAATTATGTGATGCAATAATTTCAAAAACGATGCCTGCCATGCCATATATGGCAGAATCCCCACTGGAAACAATAGATACAGTTTTTCCGGACATTACATATTTTATTGCATTATTTGCACGCCCTATTTCGTCCGTTACAGGCCCTGATTCTATTTCCTTATCGCTTACAAATTCTTCAATTAACTCTATATATTTGCTATATCCCATAATAATATCGGAGTTTTTCAGGCTTTCTATGGCATCACCGGTGATTTCCCCGTTGCTGCCTGGCCCGATACCGATTAAATATAACTTAGGCATAGACCTTCATAAATGAATTAATAATATTCTTTGCTATTTTTTATAAATAAATATACAACACTGGATAAATATGTCTCCATATATAATGGAGCCTTACAGATAATTTTCAATTTTTATTTATCATTCGCCTTTGAGGGCTTATCAGAAATGTTCTTATCGAAGTCCTGATAAAAATCATAGTTTATAACTTCGTATTGCTCCTTCCTGGTCATCATTTGATCAATAATTTTTTCCTGATTTCCATCTTTTTTGAGTGCATCCAGTGCTAAATCCATAGCCTTTGCAGCTATTCTAAACAATGTAACCGGGAAAATAACTATCCTGTATCCCATTTCCTGAAATTCCCCTGCTTTTATAAATGGCGTTTTTCCGAATTCAGTCATATTTGCCAGCAATGGGAAGTCTGTATTGTCTGCAAAATATTTGAATTCAGTGCGATCTGTAAGGGCTTCCGGAAATATTATGTCCGCGCCCTCTTTTATGTATGTTTTAGCTCTGGACAGGGCATCCTCCATGCCTGTTACAGCCCTTGAATCTGTCCTTGCAATTATCAAAGCATTCTTTCTTGCTGCATTTGCTGCCCTTATCTTTTCAACCATGTTATCTCTGGATATAACCTCCTTTCCATTGAGGTGCCCGCATCTTTTTGGTGAAACCTGGTCTTCAATCTGTATAGCAGATGCCCCTGCTTCTTCCAGGAGCTTAACAGTCCTGTATACGCTCAGGGTTTCTCCAAAGCCTGTATCAGCGTCAACTATGATAGGTATGTCTGTAATTTCGTGTATTCCCCTTACCATATTTGTAAGCTCTGTCAATGTTATTACACCCAGGTCTGGGAGGCCCATGGATGCCGTTAATCCACCGCCGGACAGATATACAGCCTTGAAGCCTTTCCTCTCTGCCAGCATGGCAGAAAACGGATTATAAACGCCTGGAACAGATAAAAATTTGTTATCAAGAAGATTAGACAAGTTCTGACACCTCCCTGTCTTCCATTGTCCACATATCCTTTAAGGAATCTGTAATTCCTGTAAGCCTGACAAATTTTGATTCAATTTCTCTGTCATCCATAGGATTCTTATAATGCCCTCTGGGTATTTCTATCTCGCTTTCAATCTTCTTTCCATTGCACTTTGCCTCCAATCTTATTGGCAATTTATCCGGGTACTGTTCTGTGAATTCTTTCAATTCCGTTACGTGGATTTTTCCCATCAGTTCAGAAATCTGCTTATTTCTTATATCATTATAATTATTTACCCAGAAATCCTTATTGACCAGAGTCGAAGCTATGATGAAAGGAAGACTATGGTCTGCGGTTTCCTTGTTTTCCGGATGCCATTTCTCCTTATCAGCAAGTATAGAAACTGCTGCCTCGTAGGTATAAACCTCTATTGAATCGGTATGATGTAAATCAATGTCATTAACAAGTTTCAATGAGGCTTCAACTGCAGCCATTGCATGATATTCAACAGGATATTTCTTAACGTATGTCCTCATAATTCCATTAACTTTGCTGCCCTCCAGTTTTGAGAAATCCATATCAGGGGCAACTATATTTTTGAACCCCATTTTGCCTGACAGTGGCTCAGTTGGAGATGTAAAACCATATAGTGTTGCCAGGGTTCCGAAAACTGAATTTCTGGCGCTATTTGCTGCTGCGCCCGCCTTCCACATTGTGAGGCCCCCAACCCTTGGCTGCCTTAATGCCACATGTGGAACAAGAGCTATTGATATTGCATTTATTGTCTGGCTTTCATCAAATTCCAGCAACCTGGAAAGTGCTGCTGCCATGGCTATTTCTGTAAAATTAACATGATCATAACCTTTTGCCCTCAGGGATGTGGAATCGCATAGCCTTGTGCCGATTTCATAACCGACTGCTGCAGCGGTGATCAGGTCTTTCCCTGTTTTGTTGAAAATGGAAGAGAGTGATACCAGTGGGCCAAACATATCGCTTGGATGCAGTGGTTCAAGTGAAAGATATGTATCATTAAAATCCATATATCTTATAAATAAAGAATTTAAGAATGCAGAATAATCAGGAGATGATGTACCCATGCCTATAATCTTGGCATTGCCTGGATATAATCCTATCATTTTTTTAATTTTTAACGCCGCCGGAGAATCCATAGATGAATAGGCAACTCCAAGAGCGTCTATGAATCTTCGCTTTACTTCATGCTTTACGTCTTCTCCTAAACTATTATAGGATACCCCCGTAATAAATTCAGCCAGTTTATTTTCAATAGCCATAATAAATAATAACATCAAATAATATATTGTTTGTTATTGAGAAATTGATGATGAGATTAATTGCATCCACGAAAAATTAATAAAGAAGATTAAATTAATAGGTTAAATTGGCCAGCAAGAATAATAAAAAAAATAATAAAAGTACAAAGAAAAACACTACCAAAAAAGAAGGCTACGCCGGATTTATTAAAAGCCGTAATTTTAAATGGACAGTAATAGGTACTGCTATTATAGTGGTTATTGTACTGGTTGCTGTTTTTAATCCCTTCTTTGAACCTCCGGCAAGTATACACCCTGGCATATATTATAAAGTTTCAGATGGAGACCTTCTATCAAATGGAAGTTCGGCTGTATTCTTTTTATCATGGATAGGGTGCCCTATAGGTGCAACAGATTCCTGGGCTATTTATTCTGCGATTAACTCTACAAGTGATATATATAGCCATGTGATACTTCATTCAGCTTACAAGAAAGATATATACTCTAACGGCGTTACAGGCCAGCCGGGATTGTTGTTTAAAGGTAATTTTACCTTTACAACATCGGGCCATAAATTTACCTTTTACCCCTTATATATGTATAATCAAACAATGACAGGGACAGTAAATAATACAACTATTAATGGAACGCTTGCTTCATACGGGCTTTCTCTGATAAACCAGACTTATCCTGCAAAGGTTGCAGCAATGTTCAACAGGTATGCAGCTGATATTACATATAAAGGTCATCTGGAAACTACATTTATTATAACTGGGCCCCACGGAACATACATATTAAATGCGTTTATGTATGACCCTGTATCTGGCGGAATACTCGGAACTGGTTCACCGGATTATCCAAACTGGACTCCTAATTCTCCGCAATATGTGTGGTCTCATTTATCTGAATCAAAAAGTATAACAAAAGCAGCCGGGACATTTATGGGATATCTTGACAAGGCACAATGAAATCCACAACATGCTTCTGGGACAGGGAATTATAAAGATATTTCTACCTTTAAAGTTAAAGCTGAATAGTTGGTGAAATCACATACTTATCCATAACTTTGATTTTAATTACAATGTGGAATAGATTCTCGATAAAAGATAAATTTACATAAATAAAAAAATAAATACAATTAATTTTTTATAAGTTTCCAGTCACTTTTTGCTGCAACTTTACCCTTTCTCTTCTGAACATAATTGTATGCAGAAAGTGCTGCTATAGCTCCCTGGCCGGCAGAGATTACAGCCTGTTTATATGGCGTATCCGTAACATCGCCACATGCAAATACTCCATCTGTAGAAGTTTTGCAGTATTTATCGACAACTACCTCATTGTTCTCATTCAGATCTACCAGGTTCCTGACAAATTCAGATTTAGCAATATACCCTTTCTCCGCAAATACACCGGATAATTTTACTGTTTGATTGTTCCCGCTGGATTTGTTCTGGAAAGTAATGGATTCAACAGATTCTGAACCATTAATCGATGCAGGCACACTATCAAAGTATATTTCTTTATTTTCTATGCTATTAACGGTCTGTAGAAGTTCATCCTCTCCTGACAGCTTTTTAGCATTGGTAATATAATAAACTTTTCCGGCAACCGATGAAAGGTATACAAGTGCTTCTAGTGCATGGCTCCCATTCCCGACTACTGCGACTTCCTTACCTTTAAAAAGCGGACCATCGCAGATTGCACAGTATGAAATGCCATGCCCTTTTAATCTGGATTCACCTTTTACATCAAGGTCCCTTGGAGTTTTTCCGAATGCGAGTATTAAGGACATGGAAGAGTATTCTTTGCCTGCTGTTTTCAGGGAAAATTTATCACCTTCCTTTGAAATCTTTAAAACTTCATCGTACACGAATTCTGTTCCATAATGCTCTGCCTGTTCCTTGAACTTATTTGCCAGTTCAAATCCGCCGATCATATCAAAGCCAGGATAGTTCTGAATATCTGTTGTCAGCAAAGCCTGCCCGCCTATATCCTTTGTTATTACAAGTGTTTTCATGCCCTGCCTTGCAGCGTAAATTGCTGCAGATAGGCCGGAAGAAGCACCGCCAACTATTATGGTATCATAGGAATCCATGATATCACATTCATGCCAGGCTTTTAATTTTCTGTGCCAGAACTTCCTTGGGTACAACGCCTATTGACATATCAACAGCTTTTCCGTTTTTAAAGAACAGTATTGTAGGTATGCTTTCTATTCTGTAATTTCTTGATGTAACGGGATTTTCATCCACATTTACCTTTCCGAAGTTGGCAACATTTGCATATTCCTTTGAAAGTTCGTCAACTACAGGAGATAGGTATCTGCACGGAGCACACCATGCTGCCCACATATCTATGACTGATAACTTCGATGAACTTACGAATGACTGGAAATTTCCATCATTCAACTCTACAGGTCCGCTGGTTCCTGAACTTTTGCCAAATACATTATTGTTTTCCATTTTAATTACCCTACCACTAGCACAGCTAATCTGATAGCTATGTTATTGTTACTATATTATAAAGAAATATTTAACTGTATTGTATTATATTGTATAAACAATACAATACCGTTATATAGAAATTTGTTATACAGTATATATGGGTTCATTTAACCAGATACTGGACGAAAATGCAACATGCAGGGACATGTTTGAATATTTCTTTGACCTATCGCCAGCAGATGTAGCTGTGCTTTATTCCCTTGATAATGAAACAGGGGCAACACTTGATGAGGTTGCAGTGAAGGTACACAAAGACCGGACAACGGTATTCCGGTCCCTTCAGAGGCTTGTTGGAACAGGAATTGTAACGAAAAAGAAAAATATCCTTGAAAAGGGAGGATATTATTATTCGTACTCCAGGATTAGCAAAGCAAAAATAATAGAGCTTATCAATAACCGTGAGGGAGAATTCCATTCTGTACTGCAATGCCTGCTCAGGGATATGGAGAGTGAATTTAAAAAATAAGATGCCAATTAGTGTGTTGCATAATTAATAGGCATGTGTCATCCCTCTCATTATATTATAATTAACAACCTTAAGAGCCAGTTCCTGTATAATATACTCTATTTTCTTAGCTTTAATTACCTCTGTCATTACTCTTTTTAATCCTGAAAAATATATTTCTACAATCCACCTTTTACCATAGCTATTGTTCTCCTTCCACTGTTCCATGGAATTCTTTTTTATAAATCTTACAATCTTAGCCCTTGCAGATGAACCTCTGGATTTAGTGGAAGCATTCTTCCTGGGAGGTATTATTGCATTATATCCAAACATATTGTAGATATGTTTGGAATCATATCCCCTATCCCCGAATATCCTTAGAATATTGCTTTTCATCTTATTCAATAATACTTTTGCAGCCTTAGAATCATGAGTATGCTCATCTGTAATTGTAAATGATAATACATTAACATCCTTCATTGATATTATCACATGCAATTTGAGCCATCCTTTCCTTTTCTTATGCCATTTATGGCCTAAATAATCCCCTCTGATAGTTATCTTATATCCAGTAGAATCTATAATGCAATCCAGTTTATTATTAATATTGTTATTCAGATCTGGTTTTATTCTCCTTATTCTCCTGAATATTTCACTGTATGATATTGATTTTATATTAGCTATAATTGCTAGGGATCTTAACATGCCTTCAAGTGTTCTAAAAGGTATATTGAATATGGATCTTAATCTGGCTAAATACATTATCAATGCATCGGGTACTTTGTATGGATGGCCTATTTTACCATTATTCTTTTCCTCCAATAAAGTATCATAATCCTTTATGAAGGATAAATCTGTAAGGTATTCTACTCTGTCTACAAGTGATTCATTATACTTTTCCCATCTCCTGTTTGAGCCAATCCAGTACCTTTTTATACTTCTATTTATTTTATTATTGATTTGTGGTGTCAAAGCAAATCGCCCCTATATTTCACGATATAGGGGTTTTCCTTTTAAGTTTTAAATTTATCATGGGATAATTATTAAATTAGAATGAATTATGCAACACACTAGATGCCAATCAAAAATATTAATATTGATTAGCAATTATTATAGTAATGATCAAAATACAGGAAGAAAAAATAGACCATGAAACACTGGTAAATGAAGTTAAAAATGATAAGGCTGGCGCCATCGTCACGTTTTACGGAACAGTTAGATCAATAGATGAAACTTCTGATGACATTATCGCATTGATATATGAAGCATATGAGGAGATGGCAATTAAAAAAATACAGGAAATAATAAAAGACGCACAGAAAAAATATCCGGTAATCAATGTAGCTGTGATTCAGAGAATAGGGCGTATAAATGTTGGTGAGGATTCTATAGGCATAGCTGTTTCATCTGAACACAGGGATAGTGCATTTCATGCCTGTGAATTTATAATAGACAAAATAAAAATTTTGCCACCAATATGGAAAAAGGAAGTTTACTCCTCAGGCGAAGTCTGGAGGTCAGAGGCATAGCCTTTTTTAAAATATTTTGACTTTCCTGTATAAACTGCTATAACTGTAAAAACTGCAACTATTATGAACAGGATAATAGTGTTGAATTTTAATCCAACAAGAACAAGAATGGCTCCCCCTGTTAAACCGCTTACGGCTTCTGTAATTTTATTAAACATGTAATTCCAGCCATTGCCTATACCACGTAATGATGTGGGGATAAAACCATTGAGTACCGCATTATAAGCCATAGGGCCTGAATAATTCATAAAGATAATAATTATTGAAAATGGAATCACAAGATATACAGGCAGAATTCCAGCGAATGTTATGAACAGTGCAAATATTGCTATTGCAGCGATTATGGCAGGAATTACCGATGCACGGTAAATGCCTAAATGCTTAGCCAGTACAGGCGAAATTATTGCGCCGGCAAAACCAAAACTGTATATTACAGCATCAGCCCCCAGTATCTGATAAAATGTAAACAGCTTTAAGGTTTCCAGCATGTATGTAATATAAAATGCGAACCCCCAGCCTATGAATCCGACTATGCCATTCAGGGAAAAGGCAAAAACCAGTTCCCTGTTAAGGCGATTGTGGAATAATGAAATAAGATTTTTCAGGGTTACATGAGTTTTCTGGCCGGATTGGTTTATATTTATATCCTCTCCATAAACGTGCTTTATGACATCATGGGTTTCTTTGTATTTTCCATTTCCATAAAGCCAGATCGGGGTTTCAGTCATTCTTGACCTTAATAAGAGTATTATCGCTGCGAATATACCACCTATGACAAATATATAACGCCAGACCGAATCATTATGTATTATGTGATATAGAAGAAATACAGAGGCAATGGCTATTAACGCAACAACTGAAAAACTGTATGCCCATAATGAGTAATAACGGTTTCTCTGTTTCCTGCTGATATATTCATAAATATATGAAAATCCGGTTGCAACATCACTTCCAATGGAAAAGCCCATTATGAGCCTGAATAATGTAAATTCAAATATATTAGTAGAAATGGCGATTAAAAATGCGAATATAATGAATACTACCATATTATACATTAAAAGCCTTTTCCGGCCAAATTTATCGGTGAGGTACCCGCCAAAAATAGCGCCAGCAATGGCACCTATGTTGGCAGCAGCTACTGATATGCCAAGCATGAATCCAACAGGGTGGAGGTCAGCCTTAAAAAAATCAAGGACAAAGCCGAATGAAGTTAAATCCCAGACATCAAGAAATACGCTGGCGGAAGCTATAAATACCATATAGGCACCCTTTATATTATTGTGTTTATATACAAAATCAGCAACCGTATTGGATTCCATTGTACTGGTTAAGCCTCATGAAAATATAAATATTTGCGAATAAGACCAGGAAATAAGAAAGTATTATTAGTTAGCAGGCTTTACATTTATCATGCAAATATCAGGTAAAAGTGTTATCCAGGAATTGATAGATAAACTTGGAAAGGATATTGTTTTAACAACTAAGGAAGAATTAATACCATATATGAAGGATGCGTCATACATTAAGGGAAAGATGCCACTGGCTGTTTGCCTTCCAGAAAATGCAGGCCAGATTTCCAGCATACTCAAAATATGCAATAAATATAAAGTCAATGTTACTGCAAGAAGCGGTGGCACTTCACTCACCGGTTCATCGGTAGAAAGCTTTGACGGAATAATTATAAGCACCATGAATTTAAACAGAATTCTTGAACTTGATTTATCCTCAAGGTATGTGGTATGTGAACCAGGGGTGAGGATAGATATATTGAATATGGAACTTAAAAAGCATAATTTTTTCTACCCTCCTGACCCTGCCAGTTCAAGGGCATCAACAATAGGCGGTTCATTATCCACCAATGCAGGAGGACTGCGGGCAGTAAGGTATGGAGCCACAAAGGAATGGGTGCTTGGCATGGAAGTAGTTCTCCCAACAGGGGAAATTATAAGAACCGGGGAATACACACTGAAACGTAGTGCAGGCTATGACCTTACTGCATTGATGATAGGAAGCGAGGGTACGCTGGGAATAGTCACAAAAGCGGTATTAAAAATTGAGCCATTACCTGAAGCCACTGCAAAAATTATAGGGTTTTACCGTGATATATTATCTGTTGGGAAATCCATGGATACAATAAAAAGCCAGGGAATTACACCCATAATAGCGGAATTCATGGACCTGCCAACGATAAATTCAATCAAAAAGGCTATGGGAATTGAGGTACCTGCATACGCACAGTACCTTCTGATGGTTGATATTGACAGCCCCCCGGAGGCTTTAGAAAGGAAGCTTGCTTCGGCAAAAGATATAATGGGCAAATTTTCGGAGGATGTAATAGTAATAAGGGATCAGAAAAGGATGGATGAGATATACGCAGCAAGAAAAGGCGCATATTCTGCCCTTCTGGAACAGAGAGATAACAGCAACCAGCTAATTGTTATAGGAGACGTAATTGTACCATCAAGCCAGCTGGCAGATGCACTTGGTGAAATAGAGGGCTTTGCCAGAACTGATGGATTAAAAACCACCCTTTTTGGACATATAGGGGATGGAAACATTCACGCAAATATATTTATGGACAATACAGAAGAGGGCAGAAAAAAGATGGCGAAACTCCAGATGGATATAGCCGGGGTAGCTATAAGGCACAACGGATCGGTTTCTGCTGAGCATGGAATTGGAACAGAAAAAAATGAGCTACTTTACGAGGAGTATAAGCAACGAAATTCTCTATACACGCTTGAAGTAATGAGAATGATAAAGAAAGCGTTTGACCCGAACAATATACTGAACAGGGGGAAGATATTTTATGAACCTGATTAAGCAGATAGAGGAAATTACAGATAAATGCATAAGCTGTGGATTCTGTGAAAGTGTGTGCCCTACACTTGAGCCAGATGGGTATAATTCTGTATTCGGTGCCAGAGGCAGGGTAATCCTGGCTGATTTTGCATTAAAAGAAAATTCGGAAGGGGTTGAACTGGGAAATTCTTTCTATTCCTGCCTTGATTGCTATGCCTGCGTTAACGTATGCCCTGCCGGGGTAAATGCAGGGGTCGTAAGTGAACTTATGAGGGAGCTTGTAGCTTCCGGAAATAAGGGCAAAAAGAATCCTGTGGCTGAAATGATAAAAAGCAGCATAATGGAATACGGAAACCCCTTGGGGTTGAAGGAGGAATCAGCCAAATGGGCCGAGGGCATTAAATTTGATGACAGCAGCACAATGCTGATTACAGGGCAAATGTACCAGATGATGCCATATACAAGGAAAATCAACAAAGTTAGGAAATATATTGACGAGAATTTTACAATGAACATAGCATCTGCAATGATAAAGCATATATCACTTATTAAATTTTCACGGCATTTCTATGATAAGCAACTCAGGGATAAGATGAATGGGGATTTAAAAAATATCGTTTCCATGCTTCAGAAATCCGGTGTGAAGTTTAATTACCTGGGTGCTGAAGAGCCGTATCCTGGTATGTTCCTGCATGAACTGGGATATGCAAAGGAATTCAAGGAGTATGCGGAAACTGTATATAACTTGCTTAAAGAAAAGGGTGTGAAGAGAATTATTGCTATAGACCCTCATACCTATGATATTTTCAAGAATGTTTACCCCGAAGTTGTGAAAGGCTTTAAAATTCCGGTAGTTTATTACACAGACCTGCTCGATCTTGAATACAGAAAATTTAATGGCAATATAACAGTTCAGGAACCCTGCCATATTGTATTGCATAATAATAATTTTAAGGCTATTGACATATTAAATTCTGTGGCAGAGATAAAACTTCCGGAGAGGAGCGGAAAATCAACAATGTGCTGCGGTGGGCCAGACGAATTGCTTTTCCCTGATACAGCAAAAAAAGTTTCTATGAAAAGGTATAAAGATCTCAAAGCAAAATCTGATAATGTAATTACAATATGTCCATTATGTTACAATAATCTGGCATATGATGAAAATGTTATGGATTTTTCCGAATTTATGGGTAGCCTAATGGTCAAAAAATAATATTTTTCACTTTATTTATTCAAATTTTGTATATTAAATTACTGCCCCTCATTTCGTTATATACTGATTTCGAAAAATATTAATACTGAAGAGTCATACAAAATGAAAGTGGTAAAATGCAAGTTGTAAAGATCGGTGGATCAATATTGAAAAATAAGGAGGATTTAAACCTTATAAAACAAAAATTGATAGACTGCCATAATTGCATTATTGTTACATCCGCCCTGAAGAATGTAACGAATATGTTGATAGAAGCCTACGAAACAAAAAATACAGGTATTATTGACAGTATTTACCACATGCATACAGATATGATACAACTTGACAGCAATATAATATCAACCCTTGCAGGGATAAGGGAAGAATTGAAAAAATTAGTTGTTCAGGAAAATTCTCCTTCTTTGCGTGACCATATAATATCATACGGAGAGCGTATGTCAACCTTGCTTCTTTATAATTTCTTCAAGGACAACGGGGTTAATGCTTCGTATATAATAGAACCTTTGCTGGTAACTGATAACAATTATGGAGATTCAAGTTGCCTTATGGATGAAACGGCCAGAAAAATAGAGAATTGCGTTTTCGGAGATTTCACCATAGTGCCTGGATTTTATGGTACTACCATTGAAGGAAATATAACAACAGTCGGGCGCGGGGGCAGCGATTATACAGCTATGGTATTAGCTTCCATACTTAATTGCGATGTTAGAATAATTACAGACGTGCCCGGAATAATGACATCAGACCCGAAATTATTCAAAAATTCCAGGACGCTTGCGGAAGTTTCACTTAGTGAAGTCCTTAAAATGTCATATTTTGGAGTTAAGAACTTTAATTACAAAACCTTTATGCCAGTTCTTGGAACAGATATAAACATTACTGTGGAATCACTTTATGTAGATAGTGTAACCCGCATAACAAAAAAACCTGTGAATAGCATTAAATGCGTTGCTATGACAAATTATGGAAGGAAAGATAGAAAGAATATGCTTGTGTTTATAGGGCACGGACTTTCTGACCCGTCTATAAGCAGGGATATAATTTCTAAAATTGGAAAAGACCACCTGTATCATATGGATTCTCTTTCACTCTCCATTCTTGTAGATGAAGATCTGATAAAGCACAGCAACTATTTCGAAGAGGCGCCATTATGGATAAAATAAAAGTCTCACTTCTCGGGGCAACTGGCATGGTTGGCCAAAAAATGATTAAACTTCTGGCAGATCATCCATATATAGAACTGGTAAAGCTAAGCGCTTCTGATTCCCGTATTGGAAAAAAATATTCAGAAACTGTAAAATGGATAGAGAACGGAAGCATACCCGAAAAATTTCGCGACATGAAGCTTGTATCCACATCACCGGAGGACAATAAGGATGTTGATTATGTACTTTCAGCGCTTCCTCCAGAGGCTGCTGAACCTGTAGAATTAAAACTTGTTAAAAACGAGATAAATGTCATTTCAAATGCATCTCCATACAGGCTTTCTAAGGATATACCACTCATAAATCCTGAAATAAATTTTGAACATTTGAGGATACTGGAGGGAAAAGATACAAAATTCGTAAAAAATCCAAACTGCACATCTGCAATAATGGCAATGCCACTGGTCAAACTTTTAGGATTTGATTACGATAGAATTTCACTTGTTTCAATGCAGGCCATAAGTGGTGCGGGATTTTCCGGATTGCCATATATGTCCATAGATGACAATATAATACCTTATATCCATGGAGAAGAAGAGAAGATACCAGCAGAAATTTCAAAAATGTATGGAACAGTGCAGGATGGAAAAATCAACGGAAAGAATATCAGAATGTCTGTAACCTCTGTGAGGGTTCCGGTAAAGGTAGGACATATGGGTGTCCTTAACATGGAAATAAAAAAGGGTGTTGATGTAGAAGAACTTATTAAAAACCTGAATAATTTTTCACCCCTGAAAGGTTTCAACGGGCTTTACAATGCACCTGCACACCCCATAGTTGTACATAATGAGGCAGATAGGCCACAGAACGCAATAGATACATATAATGGCATGGAAGTCCATGTTGGCAGAATTTCATACACTGATAGGAATCTGAGAATGGTAATACTTGGCAATAACCTTGTAAGGGGCGCGGCTGGAATTACAATACTCACACTTGAACTCATGGAACAGATGAAATTATAATTATTTTCCGTGCTTGCTAAAATATATATTCCATCTAGATTTTGAATTTACTGTTAGTCGAGTGAAATATGTTTTCTATTATATCAATATCTGGTTTTTTAGATTATTTTAATCCGGGATGCTATTAAACAACTCACCTATTTTATTTAAATCTACTAATATTATATTTTTATCTATTTCAGATAGTTTAGTTAAATTTTCATCAAAACCAGATTTTGAAAATAATATATATTTATAAGGTTTAATAAAAACAGATTTATTTTGCAACGAATAAAGCACTTCAATTTTCAAGGGTTTATTTCTCCATTTAACTTCTCCCACAATAATATTTTTATCTTCAGTTAAAGCTATAATATCAATTTCCTCCTCATTTTTTCCATTATTTTCCAGTTTATTTTTCCCCCACCATGTTCCTATGCCTGTTATATTATCCCCGGTCAGGTTTTTGCCAAATTTAAATAGTATATTTCTTGAGATATCCTCGAAAATCTTTGATGTGTAAAAATCAAAATCATTTTTTATTATATTCAATAATACATTGTAATTATCTATTTCTATTAAATTCTGGTATGGAAAAATATATCTAAAAAAGAAATTGAAATAGTTATTATTTATTTTATATATGCTTTGTTTATTTGACTCATTACTGAAAAATGGTTTGCGTTTGCTTATTATTCCGAGTTTAATGAGATTGTCCAGATACTGGGTGATCTCTCCGCTGTTTGTATTTAATAATGATGCAATCTCGCCTATTCTATTATGGCCGGTTGAAATTATATTCAATATACTGAAATATTTTGAAGGTTCTTTCAGTTCTTCTTTTAATATAAAAAATGCATCATTATAAAAAATTGAATTTTTATTAATAACGGTACTTATTATATCATTGAACTTTTTATTTTTTAATGCACTTAAATAATATGGAAGTCCACCGGTAATCGAATAAATTTTAATCAGGTCCTGAACACTATAATACGGAAAAAAATCTTTAATTTCCCATAAATTCATTTCGTTTAGCAATATATTTCCGGTTCTCCGTCCATATAATGGAGATTCGTAACTTAATATTTTATCGTTTATTATTCCCATCAATGACCCCGTTATGATAATAAAAATTTTCATATCTTTAAAATATAAATCATAATATTTCTGCAAAATTGACAGTATAGATTTGTCCTTTGCTACTAAATATGTAAACTCATCAAGCGCAAATATTATTTTCTCATCAACATTTTGTAAATTTTTTATTAAATATTTAAATAAATCATCCCAGTTAGTTAATGGATTTCTGTAGGTTATATCATCATGAAAAAATTCGGCCATTTCCATTGAAAAATTTCTTATTATAATATTTATATCCTGCTGCGTTGCAAGCAAATAAATGTATTTTTTTGATTTTATAAATTCTTCTATTAATGCAGTTTTTCCAACTCTTCTTCTCCCATATATCAATATTAATGAGCTTTCATTGTTTCTGTATTGGCTAGTTAAGTAATTTATTTCATTTTTCCTTCCTATGAACATAGTTATAGATGATTTATAATGTTATAAATATTTCCATTTTAATAATTTGTATTATCATAATCTAAATTATCATAATATAGATTATGTTTAATATAAAATAAATAAAAAATATAAAACAACTTCTCGTCATATTTCTTTTTGATCCCTTGATAGAAAGCTCACTGGCTTTAGCTGTGAGAATATTCCAGTTATCCAGTATAGCTTTTACTTATTCAGCAAGCAGGTTATACCCGTATTTCCTATATGCGGATTTAACTGCTATTAACCTGGTATGTGGAATTTCTAACATATCCAAATATATCCGGAATTTTTATTCATTTATATAATCGATAATCGAATCTATATTGCCACTCAAATTTATTCTAGCAACTCTGGACAGAAGATCGCTATCACTATTAAATGCAATGAAATTATTCACAGCTTTATACATAGAATAATCTGATTCCGAATCCCCGAGAGCGATGCAATCCTTAGGAGATACGTTATGCTCTGCCATTATTTTCTCCATTACTATATCCTTTCTCATTGGATTTACCTGTACCTCACCCTCAGGAATTAATTTGCCCTCATGATCAGAAAAAATCCTGTTGGCATATGCTTCATCAATTCCAAAACTGTTTTTAAGCCTGTCTGAGAGCCATGAGATGCCTCCCGAAACAATTACTGATATAATTTTATTTTTCTTCAGGTATGCCATGCATTTTTCAATCCCCGGTATTACGGGTATCTCATCCAGTATGCCTTTTATCTCTTCCATGGTGATTTCTGGATATTTTTCGCGCCATGCAGCTATGTCCATTCTGAAAAAATCGTAGTAATCAAGCTTTCCACTTATATATTTCAAATAATTTTCCCTGTTGTTTATGCCCAGGCGGTTATTCACATAGAACCAGCTGCTCTTTTCTACTGTAAGTACTCCATCCATGTCAAAGAAAATTAATTTGATCATCCTAATATGTCCTCGAAAACGCGGATAGTTTCCCTGGACTGCCACATACAATGCACGGACCAGAGGTATTATCGTTCCTCACTGCACCTAGAGCCGCTTTTTCCGATAAGGATTCTATTTCGTCAGAGCAAGCCTTTGAACCGCACCAGTATGCAGTAACCATTTTATCTTCCTTTATTTTTTCCAGGCTGTCAATGAATATTTTATTTGCCATATAAAACTCCGATGCTTTTGATTTAATATCGAAATTTACTTCTTTCAGGTACTGGTACATATTGCTTATCTCTTCTAACTCAATTTTTATCTTTTTCTTTCTTGTCCTTAATGAAATTGTAAGTGTTTTATCGTTTACCTCCCGCTTTCCTATTTCTATTCTCACAGGAACTCCCCTCATTTCCCATTCATTAAATTTGTAGCCCGGTGTGTAATCGCTGTTATCAATCTGGCACCTGATTCCAATCTCCATCAACTTTGATTTAATTCCGTTTGAATATTCAATTATTTCATCGTAATTATCTGAAGGTATGGGCACTATTATTACCTGAACCGGTGCAAGTTTGTATGGCAATACAAGCCCTTTATCGTCTCCATGGATTCCTATTACAGCTGCCATAAGCCTTTCACTGAGTCCGAAAGTTGTCTGTGAAACGTATTTCATATCACCATTCTCATCCAGGTATTTTATTCCATAATTTTTAGCGAAATTTTCACCGTATTCGTGTATTGTCCCTATTTGAAGGCTTCTATACCCTGGCATTGGCGTGTCAAATGCAACTGAATACATAGCCCCTGGAAACTTATCCCAGTCAGGCCGGACATCCATTGAGAAATATATGCACAGGTCATCTGAGAGCCTTTCCATTATTTTTAAGTATTCATCCATCTGCTTCTCTGCATCTTCAAAATCCACATGTGCTGTATGTGCTTCGTAAAAATGGATTTCTCTGACACGGATAAATGACCTTGTGTGCTTTGTCTCATATCTGTATACATTTACTATCTGGTATATTCTGAATGGGAGGTCTGTGTGGGATCTAATCCAGAGTGGAAACATTGTATACATTGCAGCCTCGCTGGTAGGCCTTAGTGCAAGGTCTATATCCAGTGGTGTGGTTCCGCCCTTTGTCACCCAGTATATCTCGTTTTCAAACCCTTTGACATGTTCGAACTCAACCTCCAGCTGTTCTCTGGAGATTAATACAGGAAAACTCACCTCTTCTATCCCGCCATCATCCGAGTATTCCCTGAGAAGCGAATCTATGGAGTGTATTATTTTAAGCCCATAGGGGAGCCAGACATTCATTCCTTTAATGTTATACCGCTTATCGCTCAATTTTGCAATGTCAATAATTTCATTGTACCATTCACTGAAATCAATTTTTTTATTTTCCATCTGGCATTTATCTTTAACCATTATATATTATTTTTTAACCGGCCTGCCTGTTATAAAATATGTATTAATCCAGGAATATACATATAAAATTATAAGGGCTGCGGTAAATGCAATTATTGAATACACAAAAATTTCCAGTTTCGTGTAGTCGTAAATCATGTAATCTGCGAATGTGGATACACCAACAGGGAAAACATAAGCCCATACAGTCATGGATTGCCTCTTCTTTATGTGGGTAATCGCTATAGCGCCGGAAACAAGGAAGAGAAATAAATCGAATCCCCATAATATAACGGAAATGTCTATTGCAAGGTTTAGTGGGACGTTGAAAATTCCTATGTAATTAAACTGGGGCATGAACATAATATTTATTATTAGCATGCTTGAAGCTCCCACAGGAATCATTGCTGCTGGAACGGTCTGAAGATAATTTGGCTTATTGCTTATATGTGAAATATATGCTGAAATCCCAACAAAAAGAAACTGGAAAAAGGATATCCCAAATGCAACCATAACCATAAAATAAACTGTACGCAGAATTGTTGTGTTATAGTACCCGGACATTGGTGGAGTTAACATAATGGATGTAAGTATTATATTTGCACTCATAACAACGTTTGGAACAAGAATAGCATACGTTATCCTGTCAAAGCTATACTTATTTGTATATAAATTATAATTAAGTATTATATTGATAACCAGTACCAGAATATAAAAGAGGAAAAGAAGATAATAAAACAGGTATGCCACAAATGCGTTTACCCCTACATATGCGACATAGAAAAAGGCAAAGGCATAATAAAATATGCCCAGAAATGCCAGAAAGCTTAACTTTGTCATGTCATTATAATCCTCTTTTATAAGTTTTTTATTTTTTATATATCTGTAAATCCATGAGGCAAATACAAAAGCAAAAAATATCAGGACGATAAAATATATTATTTTTCCTATGTTAAAAATTAATACGTTGTGAAAAACAAGGTATATGATAAAAAACGCAAGTGAAACAGATAATGTTCCCAGAACAACGGGAAACCATGTTGAATCCAATCCCTTATAAGCCATTAAACTGGCAATAACTACATTATTAATAATTTCATCTATTTATTAATGGGTCATTAAGCCGGCAATAATTGGAGGATTAAATATAAGTTTATCTGGCAAAATAGGAAAGTCAAAGGATATACTTTCATGTTAATTATTACGCAAAACGTATTTAACAGTTAACATTTTTATAGTATAATTCTGTTATATTATTTATGAGAATAGCGGGACTTATTTCTGAACAGGCGATAGAGAATCCGGTAAAGGTCAATTATACATGGTATGAAAAAGCAAAGGGAATAATACAGTGGAATTTTGAAAACACAGGCAGTACCACAAGATCATTTATACTTTTAAGGGGAATTACAGAGAACAATAAAGTTTCTGAGATATATGCATTCGGTGACGCTTTCTATCCGCTTTATTATAAAAATTTCAATGTTGATTTCGTGACTGAACCGGAACCACTGGCTAACGTTTCGGCCAGAACCAATAATGCTCCCCTGGCAGTTATAGAAAATTCAGATTCCAGGTTGCTTGTGGCTTTTCTTTACACATTATCAGGTGGCAGCAAGTATTCTGTACTGGAAGGCGGCTGGACGGGAGTAGAACCGGGGGGAATTAAAATTGTACTTGCAAAATATTCAGGGACGAAAGATTTTAGCATAAAATATGAGAAAAAACAATGCACATTATATAATGAAGAATCCAGCACCGATTATGGATGCCCGGATGACCCGTTCACTGTTAAAAGCGCATTGATGAGGGTAAACAACCCCATAAAACCACTATTCAATGACACAATATCTGCAGCTGGCGATAACAATTGTGTGTAAATGCTTTAAAAAGCAATGAAAACAGAAAATGCTGAGGATTACAATAATGCACTTCAATGTATACTAGACCGGCATGACAATTAACCATGAATTAAATATAATAAATTATAATTAAGCCATTTTTTGCTTCATGTTTCTCTGGTGTTTTCCTGCATGTTCTGGACTTCTAGTTTTCCATCTTTGAGAAGATTTTAGAATCCTTATAGCTTCATCAGGTGATCTGGCTGTCTTTAAATTTTCAGCAAGTTCAGGAAAACCCATATAATTTAACCACATAGAAATATGCCCATTTATAATGTGGTAACTGGCTGCATCATAATCATAATTGCTAACACACTGTAATTCAGTTATAAGGCTTTCAATATCACAGGCAATCCCTAATATTTTATCATATGACTTAAATAAAAATGGTTCCATAATATATTATCCCTATGTTATATTTAAGTGTTCCTCTAACATGTTAGATACGTGCCCGCATTTATATATGAAAATGAAGCCTCATTGCCGGTTGCAATATTAAATTCACGACCAATCCTGCCCGATCGACTATGTTGAAAATGCTTCAAATGGCTATGCCACATAAATTAAACTTGCTATTCCCGGAGCCCCCATGATCAATGCTTTATTTGTGGTTCCTGGATAAATTTTCCACTTTTCCAGCAATATATGCACAATAATTATTAAATATTATATGGGTATATTATGGCATTATGATTTTGGTTACAAATGATGATGGTTTTAATGCTGCTGGCATAAAGCAGCTTTATAAAAACGCATCCATGGTGGATGATGCCGTAATGGTTGCACCGGATAGCATGAGAAGCGCTTCTGGAATGAGTATAACATTTACAAGGCCTATGAGAATACAATCACTGGAAACATATGGAATTAATGGATACTGTGTATCAGGCTATCCTGCTGACACAATCACGGTAGCACAGAATATTATATTAAAGGGCAAAAAGATAGATCTGGTAGCAAGCGGGATTAATATAGGCTCTAACATATCACTCAGATCAATATATGCCAGCGGAACTATATCTGCTGCAATTGCGGCTGCATTAAAGGGAATAAAGTCCATCGCATTTTCAATGGTTACTGACCAGATAAATGGTAATGAAGGGCCTGATTTTTCAAAGGCTGGAATGTATTCAAGATATATTATAGAAGAATTTAAAAAATCTGGATTTCCTGAAAACGCAGATATACTTAATATTAATTTTCCTGCACAGATTACAGATGAGACAGAAATCAAGGTTGTCCCCATGGCCGAAAATGTTTTCCATGATTATCTTGAGCATAATGTGGACCCCAATGGAAAGGATTACTACTGGCTGGGAAATACCGTAGAAAAAACGCAGGACAGGAATACAGATTACTACGTATTGATGGAGGAAAATAATATTTCCGTAACTCCTCTCTCTGTGTATGGGCACACTGTAAAAAATTATGAGCCTACAAGGAAATTTTTCGCTGGGATAACAAAAAAGATAATTGAAAATGAAGATAGCATGTTATAAATTTTAATAATAGAGCCTGATAGTTGAATTTCTGCCCATGATTGCTGTATAACAGGTCACCCTACGAAATGCAATATATTATATTATTCATGTTAATAGCCCAGGATGATTCAAATCCGGGAGCTTGAAAAAGAATATGGCAAACACCAGAGAGCCCTCGATCATATAACCCAGGATCTGGATAGTGGAATAGTATCAATCATTGGCAAAAATGGAGCAGGGAAAACAACTCTTTTGAGAATATTATCCACACAGCTGAAATCATCATCCGGTGATGCATTCATCGACGGGCTCAGTATTAATAAAGATATTAAAGAAATCAGAAATAAAATAGTAAGCATTCCACAGGAAGCGTCTCCTATAGGAATACTTACAGCATATGAGCAGGTTTTTTTATATCTTACAGGGAAGGGATTTTCTTTCCATTCAGCCAGGCAGGAATCCAGAATGGCCTTGAAGGTTGTTGGATTGGGAGATAAGATGGATGTCCCAACTGATATACTCTCCGGAGGCATGAAGAGAAAAATGTTTGTTGCTATGGCACTGGGATACAATGCTGAAACTGTATTTTTAGATGAACCCACAACCGGGCTTGACCCCTTATCCAGAATGGAAACATGGGGTGCAATAAAGGAGCTTACAGGAAATGTTGTTCTTACGACACATTATATGGAAGAGGCTACAGAGTTATCCAGGAAAATATACATGATGGACTCGGGAAAATTCATCGGGTCAGGAACTGCAGATGAACTCCTCTATGATTTAAGGGGTAAAGTCAGGATAGAATCTAAGGAGCAGATGCAGGGGTCCTATAGAATTGGAAATATATATGTAAAATATGTGGATAAATCGGATTTAGACAGATACGAAAATCTTTATTATTCGATTAAGCAGATATCAATAGAGGATTTATTTATAACAAGGGGGGTTGACCTTGAATCTTAGATTTATACTGTCAATGGCATGGTATTATGGAATCAAAACTATTTTCAGGGGCCCTTCCTATTTGATTGCTTCACTGGCAACACCTTTAACCTTGCTCTTTCTTGTATTTGTATTGAGCCATGGGGCCCTGGTTAAATTTGCTATTGTCGGAGGGTTGATTGCATTTGTTGGTTCTGTAGGCCTTTCCGGTGCTGGAGATTCAGCCTTTTTCAGGCTTCAATTGAGAATCCAGGATCTGTATGTTCCGAGCAAAGTTTCTCCATTTGATTATATGGCTGCCTTCACACTGAGCTATCTGGTTTTTTCTGTACCTGGAATAATACTGTATATTTATCTCGGGCTCTCTTACCATCTTTTCAACCTGTACGATTCTTCAATGATGTTGCTGGTTATGGTTTTATTGATAATATCTACCACATCTATATCCTTTATAATATCAGGTTCTATTAAACATTTAAGGAATATATGGGGCATAACCGGTATATTGACCATCATCACAAGCATATTGCCACCAACATTCTATCCATACAGTTATGTTCCAAAGTCATTTTTATACATTATAGCACTTTCGCCTACAACGCCAGCAGCAGTCATTGCCCAGGGTGCATTCGGGCTTTCAGTTCCTATGAATTCCATGTTTTACATAATGATAATTGAAACGGTAATCTATACTATACTTGCCAGAATACTTGTCAGATGGAGGGAAAACTAATAACCCGGATATTTATACATTTTTTGGATCAAAGCATTAAGAAATGCTTATATACTTTTCAGGCAATATGAAATTATATGTTAAACAGTGTGCATTCAGGGCTGCTTTATGATAACTTTGGCAGGCCAGTAAATAGTATGAGAATCCAGTTAAATGCCATATGCAATTTTCACTGTATATTCTGCCACATGGAAGGAACAGAAAGGAGCATGCAATATATGACTCCAGAACAGATTGAAAATGTTGTAGCTGTAGCAGCAAGCCACGGTGTAAATAAAATTAAATTTACAGGAGGCGAACCGCTTTTAAGGGAAGACATACTGGAAATTGTCAGGAGGACCAGAAAGCATATTACCGGAAATATTTCATTAACAACCAATGGAGTGGAACTTCCTAAACTGGCAAAGGGACTTAAAGAGGCCGGGCTGGATAGGGTAAATATATCTATGCATGCAATAGATGAGTACAATTTCCATTTTATAACAGACACAAAGAAAAACTTTCTTCCCATAGTAAAACAGGGAATACAGGCTGCCAGGGATGCGGGTCTTGGGCCTATAAAAATTAATTTTGTGCTTATGAAAAATATCAATGAGGATCAGGTTGATGGAATGATAAAATTCTGTGCTGAAAATGATTCTACCCTGCAGTTAATAGAATTCGAGGCTAACAGGGAAAAGGAGCATAGTGAGGAGTATCTTAAATATCACGTTCCACTTGAACCCATAGAAAGGAGAATACAGAAACAGGCTATGGATGTGGAGCACAATCCATTGCATAACAGGGAGAGATACACAGTTAAAACCGATTATGGAGAAGTAAAGATAGAATTTGTAAAACCCATGCGAAATAAAGATTTCTGCAAACATTGCACCAGATTGAGGCTCACGGCTGATGGCCAGTTCAAGACCTGCTTATTAAGGGAAAATGATTATTTCGACATAAAAGATATGCTCGGTGATGAAAGTGAAATTGATAGCATGTACAGGAAAGCTGTAGAGGCAAGGGTGCCATACTGGAGGTAATAGATGAAGATAGTAGTTCTTTATTTTGCCCATGTGAGAGATATAACCGGGTTGCCGCAGGAAGTTTTTGACCTTGAGACAGGCAACATGGATCTGTTAAGGGAAAAGATTTTCAGCAAATATCCACAGTTGAGAGCCATTAATAATTTGCTCATATCAGTAAATAATGAATATTATTCCGGGCTCCCGCTCAATGAAAATGACAGGGTTGCATTTTTCCCCCCTGTAAGCGGTGGGTAACCCTGATTTACAAAATTATTTAAAGTATTTTTCCTTCATATAATGTAGTAGCCCATCGCCCCTGGGATCAACACCAGCTTCTGAATCAGAATCAATTAATATTCCCTGGGCATGGCCCATCATATCGTTAAGGTCATCAACCGGTTCATAGTGGTTAAGCCTCAATGTACTTTCATAATAAACCTTTGAATCACCGTAAATAGATGCGGGGTATGCAAATCTAGGGTAAGCTATAGCATCCGGCATATTGCCTCCGAGGTCAATAATCCTTGAAAGTATCTGGACATTGACCTGTGGCTGGACATCACCTCCCATGGTTCCTAAAATTATATCCTTTTTTCCAGAGGCAAGGATGCTCATAAGTGTGTGGAATGTTTTTTTGCCAGGTTTCAGGCTATTTTTATTTTCACTGTCAAGGGAAAAATAACTGCCCCTGTTGTTCATATTTATGCCTGTTCCCTTAATGCTATGCCCTGACCCGAAGCCCATATAATTGCTCTGTATAGCACTAATCTCTATTTCACCATCGAAAATTGAATATGCAGTTGTATCGGAAAGATTGGATTTCTGATTTCCCGGTTGATCATTATCCGGTTTCATGTCATCTATGTTTTCCGGTAATTTCACGCCATCGTATACGTACTTCCTGCGAATATTGTACGCGTCATGCATGGTTTTTATCAAAGTATCGTAATATTCCTGGTGCTCCATGCCCGCAAGATCATAGGCATTCAGGTCTCTTAGCCATACAGATGCTGTCAATCCCTGGCTAACAGGTGGATTTGTATAAACATTATACCCCCTGTAATTCACCCTTACCGGTTCTGTGATAGAGGCTTTGTAATCTAAAAGGTCTTTTTTTGTGATAAGTCCGCCCTTTTCCTTCATATCGGCCTCTATTTTATCAGCAATGTTACCGTTATAAAATGAATCTAACCCTTCCGTTACCAATGTTTCAAGAGTATTGCCAAGGCTTTTCTGTACAAGCCATGAGTCAGTGCCCTTATAAATATTATTAAAATCTTCATCCCCTCCATCGAACCGGTTAATTGCTCTTACAAGTTTTCTGCTTGGTTCGAAGCCATCCTTTGCGAACTGTATTGCCCTCTTAAAATTTTCACCTATGCCCATCACGGATTTTTCCGCAGCAATTTTCCATGAAGCTACAAGTCCGGGAATTGAAAATGACGAGAGACTGCCTCTTTTTGGTATCTCCTGATAGCCATTTCTGGAATAAAAATCGATGCTCGCTGCGGATGCTGCATACCCGCTTGCATTGATGCAGTAATATCCATTATCCTTTATTGTGGCAAATAAATCCCCTCCAAGCCCGTTAAAATGGGGCTGGACGACAACGAGGGCAGATGATGAAGCAAGCATGGCGTCGTAGGCATTGCCTCCCCTTTCCAGTGCTTCCATTCCCGCCATTGTGCTCAACGGGTGGCTTGTGGCAACATTATATTTCATAGTGCAAATATTTATTCAAACTATATAAATAATTTCAATAAGGTTCCATACGTTAAAGTTAAAATTCAGAACTTTTTATCGCTATAAGTAAATATAAACACTTATATACTAAAATTTCACTTTAAGCTTATGAAATCAAAAAAATTGATGTCAGTAATAGTGGCAATTATAATAATTGCAGTGATAGCAGGCGGTAGCTACTACGCTTATCATTATGAAACCACCGGAACTATGAAAGTAAGTGCAGCTGATACGCCCACAAATCTTATTGGAGTTATGGATGTGAATGTTACATTCAGTGCAATTGCATTGCACTCCGATAAAGTATCCTCAAACTCAACAGGATGGACAAACTACTCACTGCATGATAAGACTGTAAATATAATGAATTTAAATGCAAGCAACGCGGCATTTCTGTCTAACCTGTCTGTACATGCTGGCTCGTATAATCTGATAAAGATATACATCAAAAATGTAACTATATATGTAAATACGTCTGTAACAAGTTTATTTGGAGCAAACGCAACAGTTAGCTTGCATCTGGCACATGATTTTGCTCTTGTGGTTCTTGTACATCCAGTGACAGTATCTGCACATTCAACTACAAGCATAGTAACAGATTTTAACCTCTCCAACAACATACATGTATCAAGCCATACATTTAGTATGAGCGCAACAGTAGATGTTGTTTCTTAATTTTTATAAATTTTTTATTTCATTGAAATACACAAAAACTTTATTTTAATTATTTACTTCTGAACAGATGAATCCTTTTGAAAAAGCGAATATTGGTGGAGCAGAAATTAAAAACAGATTTGTCATGGCACCCATGATTTCTAACCTTTGCAATCCAGATGGAACTACAAATGAAAATCATATTAGATACCTGGAGGAAAGGGCCCGTGGTGGCTTCGGGCTAATAATCACTGAATACGCTTATGTAGATGACTCCAATGGAAAAGGCTCGCCAAACGAAATGGGAATATTTTCCAGGTCACAGTTGCCAAAACTGTCAAGATTGACTGAAAGAATACATTCAGCAGGTTCAAAAATATTTGTCCAGCTTGTACATTCCGGAGGAAAGGCAAATCCCCATTATAACACCGGTAAAATATTCGCTCCTTCCAGCGTTGATTATATCGGAAGTATACCTGAAGAAATGACAAAAGATGATATCAAAAAAGTGGAGGAGAAGTTTGTAAACGCTGCTGAACTTGCATACCGGGCCGGATTTGATGGAATAGAACTCCATGGTGCGCACGGGTACCTTCTTCAGGAATTTATTTCACCGGCACTGAATAAAAGGACTGATGAATATGGCGGTTCTGTAGAAAACCGGATAAGGATAATAAATGAGATTTCCAGTGCTATAAAATCAAAACTCAATATGCCTTTAGGAATCAGGCTAAGCCTCTATGAGGATGACGAGGATGGTTATGATGCTGATTACGGAATAGATGTGGCATCCAGGCTGGAAAATATGGACTATGTGCATTTTTCTTCCGGGAGGTTTGCACCACCGGGGTCTTCTGCCTCTTTCTACTATGACAACGTGCATATAGGTGCAAAGCTTAAGAAAAAACTTGATAAAAATACAATGCTTGTAGGTTCCATAAGATCCATGGAAGATATAGAAAAAGCTTTAACCGTTTCTGATTTTGTTGTACTGGGCAGGCAGGCCCTTGCAGATCCATATACGCCTGTAAAAATTAAAATGAAAATGCCATACAGGGTATGCATAAGATGCAACCAGGCATGCAGAAATCTGGCCAACGCAGAAGTTAGATGTACCATTAATCCGTACACAGGAATTGAAGAGACAATACAACCTGGCAGGAAATACCATGGTGAAATTGCTATAGTTGGTTCTGGAATAAAAGGGCTGGAAGCAGCCTTATACTCTGCAAACAAAGGCTTCAAACCTATTATATATGAAGAATCAAGCTTTGGAGGGCAATTCAACGAAATAATTGATAAATACAAAAAACGTGATTTTACGCCACTGATAGAGTATTACAGGTCAATGCTTGAAAAGTATGGAATAGAAATAAGGCACGAATCCTCAAATACAGGAATATTTTGCCTTCCTGATAAGGTATATCCGGATATTCTGGATATGGGGGATGTATCAATTGATACGAATATATACAGATATTTCGATGATGCCCTGAGAATAGCTGAAAAAAATAAGGTTATTATGAGCAATAATTCCCTTAATAGCCTTGAGAGGTCAAGGGTAACCGGGTACCGGAGGCTAGCAGAGAAAGCAGGAATAGAATTCAAAGATATGGATCACTATGATTTCAAGTTATATGACAGCAGCCAGTACGATATACTTGAGGCCATGAAAAGCGGTAGAAGGGTTATTGAAAACTATATTCTCGAAAACGAAACAGAATTCCTGTAAAAATTTAAACCATCTAAATTTTTATTAGTGTCATATTAATGATGAATCATGAAAGTTGCAGTTATAATGGGAAGCAGGTCAGATTTTCCCGTAATGCAGGACGCAGTTAATGAGTTAAAAAATTTTGGCATTGAAGTGGAATACAGGATTGTATCCGCACACAGGACGCCGGAATTTATGCTGGAATATGCCAGTAATGCCATAAATAATCATATAGAAGTTATTATAGCTGGAGCAGGCGGAGCTGCACATTTGCCAGGCATGGTGGCTTCAATGACAACGTTGCCAGTTATCGGGGTTCCGGTGCAATCAAAGGCATTGAACGGCATTGATTCTCTTCTCTCAATAGTGCAGATGCCCCCAGGAGTTCCTGTAGCTACAGTGTCCATCAATGGAGCGAGGAACGCTGCCCTCCTTGCAGTAAGGATTCTTTCAATAAAATATCCTAAAATAAAGGAAATGCTGCAGGCATTTATAGACAACCAGCGGGATACAGTTTTAGGTGATAAACTATGAAAGTTGGAATTATTGGTTCCGGGCAACTCGGATATATGATGATAAACACTATGAGAAGATACCCCATAGAATTTTATGTGATAGATGATAATAAAGGCCCATCCGCTTTTATTGCCGATAAATTCTTTGATGTTTCACAGTATAAAGAATTTGTTGATTCCTGTGATTATGTAACCTACGAATTCGAACATATCGATAAAAATATACTGGAATATGCAGATAGCAAAGGAAAATTAAGGCCTTCTATTAAGGCGGTTGAGCTTAAACAGGACAGGTCACTTGAAAAGAAATACCTGAAAGATCATGGATTTCCCATAGCAGATTACGAATATGCAGAAACTTACAGGGATGCGTTTAATAAGGCAAAAAATTTTGGCAAAGCGGTAATAAAAAGCTGCAAGGGTGGCTATGATGGGAAAAATCAGTATTTTATTGATAACAGTTCCAGATTTGAAGAACATCCTGATATTCCGTACGTGGTGGAAAAATTTATTGATTATGAATATGAAGCTTCTATTATAGCGGTCCGGGATGCAAATGGCAAATTTTACCATTTTGAACCATCATTTAATTACAACCAGAATGGAATACTAATTTACAATATCTCCCCCATAGGCAACACCATTGAGATGATCGATATTGCGAAAAAACTTATGGATTCCCTGGAATATATAGGTGTCATGGGAATAGAATATTACGTGGTGGATGGAAAAGTTATAATCAATGAGTACGCACCACGGGTTCATAACACAGGCCACCATACTTTAACCGGCAGTTCTATTTCCCAGTTTGAAGAACATATACTGGCTGTTGCTGGAATGAATATAGTCCGGCCTGATCTGTTTGTGCCCTCCGGAATTGTAAACATTATAGGAACTGATATTAAAGAAAAGATAGGGCCGGTATTAAACCTCGGGAATACAAATATTTACTGGTACCATAAAAATGAGGTGCGGGGAAAGAGAAAAATGGGACATGTAAATGTATATGGCGAATCATACAATGCCGTTGAACAAAAAATAAGAGAAATAATAGAAATACTGTACGGAGATAGACTTGAAGATTTTATTCAATAATTTCAAGAATAATTTTCTTTATTAAAGCAACATTACGGCCTTTACTCCTCTGGCTTTTTTAATGCCGTTAAGCACATCTCCTGTTATGGTATTTGTTGTGACAATAATTGCACGCGGATTGTCCACGAGGTCAGGGTCATCGGCTATGAACTGCCTTACTGATATGCCACTCTCGGCAAGTACATTCATTACGCCTGCTATAATACCGGGCATAGATGCATCCGTAGGGATAATTTCAATCACTCCGAATCCCATCTTTGAGCCAGAATTTTCAAAATTTGACATGGGCTCAAGATTGCTGAAAAAATCAAAAAGCTCAGGGTCATTTATAATTTTCTGGATCATATTGACAATTACCCTTCGATCAACATGGAAAGCCCGGGCTATTGAATTTGGCTTAATCTCAATTGATTCACAGAATAACTTCGGCTCATCATATAGAATTTTTACCGATATGCCTATTTTAAGCATTTTTTGCACCACTTTCTTTTCCGCCGGGTAATTATCGAATACCTTGTTTATGTAGTCCCACATAAAAGCTTAATGTAAATGAAGTATTTAAAAATACAATATAAAATATTAATTTTTCAAAGTAAATTATTAATTTTTATCTTCACTGGGAAGAATATTTTTTAACTAAATTTACAAAAACGTCATAATTTTCCGGTTTGTGGACATTTAAATTAGAGTTTTTCATAGTGTTAGCTACGAATTCCACAGGGAATTGCATGGGTAAATGTTCCACAACAAATTTTGCTGCCTCTTCGGGCTTTTCTTTTAATAGTTTAATGCCCAGATTATACGCATCAACAAATTCCTTCTCGTTATTGTATACAGTTGCTCCGCAACTTCCCGGGATATTTACATTTATCTTCTTCATGTATTCTTCTATGCTCACGCCTGAATTATCAATAGCGGGCACGACTACGGTATCTACCTTATTGGAATTCAGTGCTCCCATCAGGTCACTCATATTTTCAAAATATTCTATTTCCACATCCTTTTTGGATTCACCAACGTATGCACGGAAGAGAATATCAGCGGCTCCACCCTTTCTGGTCATCCCTACCTTATATCCAAGTTTAGGGGCAACCCTTGATAGCCCATTTATGGTTACATAGTCTATTGGCAATCCACTCTTCACGAGAGAGACAGTTGAATCCAGAACAACATCAGGCTTATCATTGCCTATTTCTGAAGATTTTTTGAATTCTATATCGATATCTTTACGTTCCATCATTGCTGCTACCAGAGGGTAGCAAACCGGTCCAGGTGCTGCTATAACTTTCATACCATTAAATTGCAACAATATTAATTAAGTTGCTGTCAATTTAATGGATAAAAATAAAATAAATATTATAAACAAAATTCCAGCAGCATCTTTACTTATTGTTATTAATCTATTTTATATAATTTAATTAAATTATTAAATATTTCATAGTTGCCAGCAAGGATTTTGCTATTTTTTATTATTTCTTCTATTATTTTTCTTCTGCCTTTTGCCATTTCGTATATCTAATTTATTGTGAAAACACGCGGTTCTATATCAATTGGCATATGAGGGTCCATGAATTCTATTTCACTTCTGGTTGAATCTGTAATTATTATAACATCGGCATCTGAAAATGGAGTACAATCTCCTCTGGCCAGGGAACCAATCAATATAGTCAGCAATGAACCTTTTTTGATTGAATTATTTCCATATTCAATGAGTTTTTCAAAGATAAAGGGATAATTAATCTCGAATGTTTTTGCTGCAGAATTCAAATATTTCCTTTGCATAATTTAAACACCTCTTTGCGTCTTCTATTGAATAGTACTCAAATGGCGAGCCTTCACTGTAATAATCGGGGTATCTTGAACCTATATACACTCTATCGAGCTCCATTGCTCTGGCAATTATATTATTATCAATATTGAATTCCGTTAGTTGCGATAACATCCTTGATACGGACTGGTTCCATATTTCCTTATTTATTGAATGGTACAAGGCTATCACTGCTTTCTCAGCAGATTGCTGGGATGCAAAGCAAGCCCATTCGTATTTTTCATTATTTAATGAGCCTTCAGCCTCTTCGAGATCCCTTTTAGCCTGTTTTAGCCAATCCATCGATCTTGACGGCATTTACTAACTATAATTAAAGTCTTTATAAGCATTTCTATGATCTTTGTTGGTCTGCAATCTCTGTTTTTAAATAATTCAATTGCCTTATAGAAATTATCATGGTTCTTATGCGGTAATATATTTATTAATAAATTGACCGTTAAATAAAATAGTGGAATGCATGTTTTTGAACTAAAATTGGTGAATTAAAATATATAAATTCTGCAGAAACTGGAAAGTACTCGAAATTTAATGCCCCGGTAATAGAATAGCAGAATTATTCTTAACCAGGCATAGAGCAACATGGAAATAAGCGTGTCAAAATTTAGCAGTTGCAGGTGTATGCATTTTAAACTTTAATATGTTTTTACTATTTCATCCACATAACAGGCTTTGTGACTTTCGTGCTTAAAGAATTCGTGTAAAATCAGATATTCAAGGTAGGTTAAATATTGTAAATAATATATATAAAAATTATACAGTAGCCACATAGGAAATAATATAAATTCATACATTGGAACTATCAAAAAAAATAGAAAATGATATATTTAAAGTTGAAATTAGGTTTTTTAAGATTTACATGAAAAGATATTTATTACTGGAGGACGGCACAACTTATGAAGGCACTGGTTATGGCTATGAGGGCGAGACAAACGGTGAAATAGTTTTTACAACTTCAATGTCCGGTTATCTGGAAACTATTACCGATCCATCATATGCCGGTGAAATACTAATTTTTGCCTTTCCGGAAATTGCAAATTACCCCTTAAATCTGGAACATATGGAATCCAGTAAGGTGCAGGTTGCAGGAATTATTACAAAGGATGCACATGCTATTTTCTCCGGCGGAGAATCTGGAACAGGATTCAATGAGTTTTTAAAGCAAAACATGGTACCCGCAATAGACGGGATAGATACAAGGTCACTGGTAGAGAAGATAAGGGAATCTGGCGCAATTAAGGGTTATATAAGAAACAAAAATGAATTTCCGGATAAATTTGAAGATACCATGGATCTGGACCTGGTTTCCAGGGTATCAATTAAAAAGTATAAGTATTACAATTCAGGGCATAAAAAAGAGATACTCTTCATAGATGTTGGAACAAAAAATAGCCTTATTAAGAGGCTAAGTGAAACAGCTTCCCTGCACATAGTTCCATATAACTATGATTTCTTTAACATTAAATTCCACTATGATGCAATTTTTATACCCAATGGTCCGGGAAACCCGGATCACAGTTCTTTAGAGCCATTAAGGGCATTCATAAGGGAGAAGAGCAGCAGCATGCCTGTAATGGGTGTGTGCCTTGGGAATCAGCTTATAGCACTTTCTATGGGTGGCAAAACAGAGAAAATGAAATACGGGCACAGGGGAATCAACCATGCTGTGCTCATAGGAAACAGGGTTTACATTACATCACATAACCATGGATATGCAGTTAATGGAGATTCCCTGAAGGGCACATGCATGGAAATCTGTGGCACCGATATCAATGATGGTACGGTTGAAATGATAAAGCACAGGGAACTCCCGGTATTTTCTGTCCAGTTTCATCCCGAAGCATACCCGGGGCCCTACGATAGTACATGGTTTTTCAATGATATTAAAACAACTCTAGGTGAAAAAATATGAATTCAGACATAAAATGCACACTGGTTATAGGTTCAGGCCCAATAGTAATAGGCCAGGCTGCAGAATTTGATTATTCAGGATCTCAGGCCTGCCTGGCATTGAAGGAAGAGGGAATAAAGACAGTACTCCTCAATTCAAATCCTGCAACTATACAGACAGACAGAGAAATAGCTGACAGGGTATACATAGAGCCGGTAGACCCGGAAAGTGTGATAGAAATTATCAAAAAAGAAAAAATAGATTCTATACTTCCTTCAACCGGTGGGCAGGTCGGGTTAAACCTTGTTATCCTGCTTGAGAGGCTTGGAATACTTTCCTCATACAATATCAAGGTGCTTGGAACACCTGTAACATCAATAGAAATTGCAGAAGATCGGAAAAAATTCTTTAACCTGATGAAAAAAATTGGGGAGCCTGTAATAGAATCATATACACTCACAAAAAATGATTACAGGGATTTAATGCCTGGCATTAAAAAATATCCATTAATATTGCGCACGGGATTCTCACTGGGCGGATCAGGCGGCGTCATAATTAAGAATGTGAAGGAGTTGAGCGATTACTGTGATGATTATTTTTCAGTTCATGATGATATGGTAGAGCTTGACGAGTCGTTACTTGGCCTTAAGGAAATAGAGTACGAAATGATGCGTGACAATAATGGAAACTGCATTTCAATATGCAACATGGAGAATCTTGACCCCATGGGAGTACATACCGGTGAAAGCATAGTAACAACGCCATCACTCACATTGAGCAATGATAGTTACCAGAAATTAAGGACATCTGCTATCCATGTTGTCAATGAAATTGGTGTTATTGGATCCTGCAACATACAGTTTGCCCTTGACCAGGAGAAAGATGAGTATTACATTGTTGAAGTAAACCCGAGAACATCAAGATCCTCTGCACTCGCATCCAAAGCATCGGGATATCCAATAGCCAGGGTATCAACTAAAATTGCAGTAGGATATAACTTAAATGAGATAAAAAATCCTGTAACCAAAAACACATATGCTGCATTTGAACCATCAATGGATTACATAACTGTTAAAATTCCAAGGTGGCCATTCGACAAATTCTCAGTAAAGAGAGAGATAGGAATTGAAATGAAATCCATTGGGGAAGCAATGGGCATTGGCAGAATATTCGAAGAGGCTTTGATGAAAGCCATATCTTCGCTGGACATTAAACAATCTATACCCATGAGGTTATTTACATCTCCGGAAAAGACAATAGAACTGATGAAAGTGCCAAATGACCTGAGGTTATTTGCCATATTTGATGGATTATTCCAGGGCATAGGTGTGGATAAAATTTCAGAATTGTCAGGGTATGATAAATTTTTCATAGTGAAAATAAAAAATATTGTAGATGCCATGGAAACAATAAAAAGGGGTGTAATCCCTGAAAATATGGAGAATCTAAAAATGCTTGGAATTTCAGATGAAACTATTTCATATTATACCGGCATTCCACAAACTGAAATAATAAAATATAGAATTGAAAAAAAGATTGTTCCTGTATACAAAAATATAGATACATGCTCCGGTGAGTTTAATGCTGATACCACCTACCTCTATTCAGCCTATGATACACATAATGACAACAGAATAAGCAATAAAAAGAAAGTTATAGTCATAGGTTCTGGCCCTAACAGGATATCTCAGGGAGTTGAATTTGACTATGGTGCCGTTAAATCTATACTGTCATTGCGTTCAATGGGATACGAAGCTATAATGGTTAACAGCAATCCTGAAACTGTATCAACGGATTTTGATATATCTGATAAACTTTATTTTGAACCTGTTACCCTGGAACATATTTCTAATATTGCCAGTGCAGAAAAACCTGAGGGAATTATTATTCAGTTTTCAGGCCAGACCGGGCAGAATATGGCATCCGGAATATCGGAAATATTTAACAACATAATTCTGGGAACTAAGCCGGAAGATATATACAGAATAGAAGAACGTACGATATTCTCAAAGACCTTAAGGAGCCTTGGCATAAAACAACCAGATTTCATTGAAGCTTCAAATATTAATGAGCTGGAAGAAAAAATCAAGGGCATTAGCCTTCCTGTAATCATAAGGTCAAGTTTTATTATAGGTGGGAGGGCTATGGATATAATATACGACTATGATATTCTGGTTAGCCGTGTCAGGGAATTATTTATTGAACGCCCGGGCTCACCTGTCCTTGTAAGCAGTTATCTAAAAAATGCAACCGAAATTGATGTTGATTTTATTTCCTCAGCTGAGAAATCTATAATAGCGGGTATTTCTGTACACATAGAAGAAGCTGGAACACATTCCGGAGATGCGACAATGGTACTTGGCCCCGGTGTAGTGGATTCTGATACGCTGGAACAGCTCAAAGAAATAGTTGAAAAGATGAGGCAAAATTTTAACCTTTCAGGGTTATCCAATCTCCAGCTGGCAATAAAGGGCAGTGAAATATATGTTATCGAACTCAATGCAAGATCTTCAAGGTCTGTTCCATTCGTATCCAAGGCAACGGGAATTAACTGGATAGATTCTGGTGTAAAGGCCATGCTTGGAATTGAGCCGGAACTGAAATACTCTGAACCGGCATCATTCTTTATAAAAGTGCCTGTATTTCCATTCAAAAGGTTCAGGGATATGGATGTCATCCTCGGCCCGGAAATGAAATCTACCGGTGAGGCAATGTGTTGCGGAAAAACTTTCCAGGAGGCTATGTCCAAGGTAATAAGAATCATGAAAAGGGATTTTAAATTAAACTCTGTAATTATTACAGTAAATGATGCAGACAAGAATGAAGCCATAAAAATAGGCAGAAAACTCGCCGCAAAGAATGTTAAAATATATGCAACACCCGGTACATATAATGCCATGAAGGATGCAGGAGTAAAATCAAATGTTGTTTACAGGGTCAAAGATTTAAGGTCACCGGGAATCAGCGAAATAATAAAAAATGAAGATATATCAATGATAATCAATACGCCTTCAGAATCATATGGCTCTATAAGGGATGGGTTCTCAATCAGAAACCTCGGAATCAAGAAAGATATTCCGCTCATAACAAATATCAGGTTTGCATCCGAACTTGTAGATTCCATTTTACATGAAAAAAAGGCACAGGTAATGGAATTGACAGAATATTATTGATATAATATTTAATTAACATATAAATTTTAAAGGAAAACATATAAAGAATACAATTATTATGCTTCTATGAAAGATTTTAAAACCTTAACTCCACAAATTTATAGGGAATACATCCATTATTATTTTTAGTCATTATGTTTTTACAGTTATATAGCAATGCAAACATTAATATTATATATTCCCTATATAGGGTATATGGAAGAATGGGTAAAGGATGTACTGCAAGAAGAAAAAAGGAAAAGGAAGATTCCACTTGAGGTGAAGAGGCTAAACGGCAATTATTATTTATACCATTCAACAACTAAATATGATAAGGAAAAGCATGGTGCAAGGAAAGTATCTGATTACATTGGAAGAATTACAGAGAATGGCATAGTAAGCAATGACAATTCCAGGTCTGTGTATGAATATGGAAATTCAGAATTAATATACTCTGTATCAAAGGATATAATAAAACTATTGAAGAAATACTTCCCGGATACATGGGAATCAATATATGCAATGTCAGTGGTAAGGCTAATAAGCTATACACCGATGAAAAGCATTAAGGAAAGATGGGATAAACTGTACATGTCCAGATATATCAATGCGCATGTATCGCCCAATACATTGACAGACCTTCTTATTGAAACAGGTTCAGATATCAGCAGCCAGTATGATCTATTCAATGATTTAATGCACGATTCCATGAAGCTTGCATTTGATCTATCATCAATATTCTCAAGGTCAGAGAATATAAATATGGCAGAGAAGGGGCATAACCATGAGCATGAGTATATACCACAGATAAATATTGCAATGGTATTTGACTTAGATTACTATAAGCCTGTTTTCCTTAAATCATTGGATGGTTCTGTAAGGGATATAAAATCTTTAAGGAAGGTACTGGAAGAGATTAATTTTAATGGAGTATTAGTAATGGACAGGGGGTTTGCATCATATTCCTTAGCGGATGAAATAAATAATAAATTCATAATGCCATTGAGGAGGAATAATAAGATTATTGATTATAATGCTATATTCAAGTCAAGCTTCATGTACAGGGACAGGGGAATACTTTGTACATCATATAAATATGGAAAATATTATGTATACATATTTCAGGACCAGCTGTTGATGTCAGAGGAGGCAAATACATTCATATCATTGATAGCTGACAATAAGAAGAGCCAGGATGATTATAATAGTGCATCTAAAGTATTCGGCAAGATTGCAATATTGTCAAATATAGATGACAAACCTGAAAATATATACCTAATGTATAAGCAGAGGGAAGAGATAGAACAGTCATTTGATGCTATGAAGAATGAATTGGAAAATGACAAGTCATACTTGAGCAATGATGATTCCATAAGGGGATATTTCTTTATTTCATTTGTATCATTATACATATATTACTCAATATTTGTGTTAATAAGGGCCGCAGGATTGACTGATAAATTATCTGTAAAGGATGCATTATTAAAATATTCAAGGGTTTACAGGATTGTACACAACAGTAAGGAAATTATTTCAGAGGTTCCTGCATCATCCGAAAGGATAGATGAACAATTAGGTACAAATATATTCCCTAAAAAGTTGGGGAGTTAAGGTTTAAAAATATTTATATGAAAATCAGGGAGGTATCACCGGAACACCATTTTGAATTTACAGATTCACCGTTCTGGATACTTATAACAACTATACTTTCACACAGGACAAAGGATATTGTAACAGATCAGGCTGCGCGGTCCTTATATAATAAATACCATGATTCTGTGGGACTCGAAAACGCCGATCCTGCGGATGTAAAAGCCATTATAAAATATGTGGGGTTCAGCAATGTGAAATCACTGAGGATTATAGAGATTGCCAGAATAATTAACCATGAATATGGTGGAAAAGTGCCTGATACCCATGATGAGCTTGTGAAACTTCCGGGCACAGGAAGTAAAACTGCAAATATAGTGTTAACCCAGGGATTCAATATTCCAGCTATTGCAGTAGATACACACGTTTTCAGGGTGTCAAACAGAATCGGATTGGTACATACAAAGAATCCGGATGAAACGGAAGAGGCATTGAAAAGCATAGTGCCTCTTGAGTACCAGGTAGAATTTAATCCTGTTATGGTAGAATTTGGCAAAAATATCTGCAAACCCGTATCACCACGATGCAATATATGCCCGGTATCAGATTGCTGTGATTATTTTGCCCAGAAAAATACCGGCGATACCGCAATAAAATCTAAAAAATAGCACGGGTAAAGGAAAATGGTGAAACGAAAGGATAATAAATGGTATGTGTATTATTTGAATTAATAGAATTCCGGCAACGGTACCCCGATATATCCTTTCTCACAGGAACATTCAGGGAAGTCATGGTGGTATAAATGGAAAAATATGTTATAGTGGACAGATACTTTGATGGATATAAATGGGAGAATAATTCCACAATTTTTAAGGTTAAAAACGGGATTATAGCAGAAAAATATACTGCAAATAAGCAGGATATGGAAAACATCATGGAGAGTGGCAACGAAGTTCTGGATTTGCGTGGAAAATTTGTTACTCCAGGGTTAATAGACTCCCATGACCATTTTATGCTCACATCCCTGAAATTGAAATACCAGGTAGATTTCTCAGGTGTGCGCTCATTTGAAGATTTTCGGAGGGTGCTGGAGGAGAACAGAAACAAAATCGTACACGGATGGTTTCAGGGGTATGGCATTAATGAGTACAACATGAAAGAAAAGAGGTTGCCAGATATAAAAATTATTGACGAAATTATGGGAAACACACCGGTATTTATAACACAGATGACAGAACATTACGGCATCTGCAATTCCCGGTCCCTTGAAATAGCGGGAATAGATAGGAATACGGCAGACCCTGCAAACGGCAAACTTGGAAGAAATTCAGATGGAAATCCTGACGGGGTACTCTATGAGGCCAATGCAATGGACATGGTCAAGAGCAGAATTCCCGAATATACCTTAGATGATTATATTGAAGCAATAATATCCGGGTCTGAAATGTACAGAAAAGCCGGGCTTTCAACGGTAAAGGATATTGGTGGAACAGGAAACGATGTTAACGAAGAAACCAGAATCTGTGCTTTAAACCGGATAAGCAAAGAGGGAAACCATAAAATAAGAATTGCAGTGGCACTGCCTGTTTACTCGCTAAAGGATGTCAGCAGAAAAATTGAGCTGGCTAGCATATTGGAGGAAAATCAGCATATCATGTTTGCAGGGTTCAAGATGTTCCTTGATGGAAGCATATTATCCAGAACTGCGTGGATGAAGCATAGCTATGTGGGCAGCAAAGGCAATATGGGCATCCCCCTGTGGGACATTAAAAATTTCAGGGAAGGCCTCAAACAGCTTTCGGCTACCGGCCACCACATAAGCATACATACAATTGGAGACCGTGCTATTGAAACTGCACTGGATTCTATTGAGAAATTAAAAAGCTCCGGCATTGCATCCGCATATGCCCTGGTACACTGCTACAAGCTTGAGGAGAAAACAATAGAGAAAATTAAGAAACTTGATGTGGGTGTTGAAACACAGCTTGCCTTTGTGTATTTTATAGGAGACTCATTGAGTGACAATATAGGGCTCGACCAATCTAAATGCCTGTTTCCTGCAAAAACTATGGTTGAAAAAGGCATCAGGGTATCAAATGGTTCTGACAGCCCGGTGACACCATTTGACCCGCTATATGGGATATATTCATCTGTATTCAGAAAAACACTTACAGGGAAAAACTCTTCTGTTTACAGTAACAATGAATCACTTACCATTGAAGAGACGGTGAAAACATATACATCTGAAAGTGCAGCGGTAATTGGATGGAATGAAACAGGATCGCTGGAAACTGGCAAATTTTCAGATTTTACTGTCTGGGACCCTGATCCTGCAACAGCCGGGAAAAATATAGAAGATTATCTGCACATAAATCTTAAATCCATTACCCTTTAAGGTTATGGGTTTCCAAATTCTATTTCAGGTTTTTCTGCACTTCCGTAAACTTTTCCCATTATATTTTTATTATCATGGTTAAATATTATCGATATATTTTCATTTATAGCTTTTTTTAAGAGTTTTTTCTTCATCTTCAGTGTTTCAATGGGGTATGAATCTATGGCTGTGATATAGTATGGTTTCAGGTGGAATGATGATGGAAATAAATCCCCGCCATACATATATTTTTTTGAATTTATTTCAAAGAATATTACCATGTGCCCTTCCGTGTGCCCGCCCGTATTTATAGCTGTTATGTTGCCGGTAATCTTTCTGGAGCCATCAATAGTTTTAATTTTTCCATGAATTTTGCCAGGAATGTAACTCCCTCTTGTAAAGTCATTTGGATGCCTGAAGGCTTTTAGCTCTTTTTCCTGCATTATTATCTGCGAGTTCCTGAATAATTTATTTCCAGAGAATATATGGCCATTGTGGTCAAAATGCATGTGTGATAGTATAATGTTATCAACTCCCTTTATATGATAATCGTTTTCCAGGGAATCTGCAATGTCATTATTTTTCTCCGGCACGAATATTCTACGGAACCTGTCAGAAAAATTATTTCCGATCCCTGCATCCACCAGTATATTTTTATCGTTTACACGTAAAAATGGAATATTTGTTGTAATCCTTATTTTATTGTTATTATCACTGATATATTTCGACCATAATACTTTTGGAACTATACCGAAATAAGCTCCTGAATCAAGCTCATATGTGCCATCGTTTAAAAAATAGATTTCTTCCATAGTTAAATAGTATAAATAAAAATATTAATCTTTTTAAATTAACGGAATTACGCGTATCTCAACGCGATTCCTTTTCCGAATCTGGGATAGTTCCAGTCAATATTGTCATAGGGGCAGGCTATTCTTGAAGCACCGCATTCAACACAATTTTCATATCCTATGATTATCCTGTTGTTTTCCCATGTAAAAACATTTGCCGGGCAAATGGATACACACGGCTGTGGCTCGCCAAATCTCTCAGTGCATTCAAGGCAGGTATTTACATCCTTAATGCCAAGATGTGATTTATCGTCCTTTTTATATCTCAGTGTATATAATTTCTCTTCTGTTCTCATTTATCTCATCCTCATAACAAAACTCATCAGGTCAGGTATAATATTTCTATAATTACCTACCATGGTATTTCTAATTCCAATCAAATCTCCAGCAGCCCAGCCTTCAAGAAGGGAAGAAACCATGTTTATGTATTCTCCTGCTTTGTTGCTGGTCATGAAATCAGATTCCAATTTTCTTTCTTTAGCTATTTTTGAAATTTCCGGGTGTTTCATCAGGTTATACCGGTAAACTTCCTTATCGTAGTTCATAACAGCTGCTTCACCTGCAAGTGTTCCGGATGCTATAGCAGGGGTTATCCCATCAAATGTGAGCGGGTCTACAAGGCCGATTGCATCCCCACACAGGTATACATTGCCCTTTGCCACATTTGTTTCCGGGAACCCTCCTTCAGGTATAACCTTGGCTGAGTATTCCCTCAATGAGTATCCCTTCACCTTTTCCGCTATGCCCGTTGTTTCAAGGAATTTATCCAGCAGAGCCTCTGGCCTGATCTTCCTGTCAACAAGTTCCTTTATTGGAGAACCAATTCCAACTGCCAGGCTATCCTTGTAGGTGTACATGAATCCAGCAACAAGTGGATCTGACATAATCATTCTCCAGGACATGCCTGTATCGTCATCTGGAAAACCGAATATATTGTTCAGGTCTCCTTTTTTAATAGAGTATACCATTTTAACGGCCTGTACAGAGTTTGAAGGTGTCCAGTCAACATTTATTCCTGAGTTCATGGATACAAGGGCATTTACACCCTCTGCAAGAACGAAAGATTTTGCAGCAACATCTCCCCTGTCTGTTGTAAGTGATTTTGCAATCCCGTTCTCCCAGTTCAGCTTAAGTGCTGTGGTTTTTGGAATAATAGTAGCACCTGCCTGTTCGGATACAGATGAAAGCCATTTATCGAGTTTTAATCTTCCGGTTGTGACAAGCCCGTCAGGATGGAAATCAATATTTACAGGCTTATCTTTTTCGTACAGTGAAAGCTTCATGGTATCAACAGTTCTTTCATATGGCATGCCTTCCCCGAAAACAGATGTTATGTAATCCTTTCTGACCTCTGCACCTGAAACGTTCTTTGAACCGGGTTCAGGCCCCCTTTCAATAACAAGAACCTTCTTTCCTTCCGATGCCGCTTTCAGAGCGGCTGCTGATCCGGCTGGACCTGCGCCAACTATAACAATATCATATTCAAGCATTTAAATCACCAATTTTTTTAATCAGTTCTGGAACTATCTGGAATATATCACCTACAACTCCATAGTCGCAGTTTTCAAATATCTGGGCATCAGGGTCTGAGTTGATAGCTATTATTCTCTTGGAACCCTGTATTCCTACAAGATGCTGTATAGCTCCCGATATTCCCATGGCAATGTATAAGTTAGGCTTTATTGTTGTTCCTGTCTGCCCTACCTGCCTATCCTTTGGATACCAGTCAGAATCTGCAAGTGGTTTGCTTACACCCACTATTCCACCAATTTTCTTTGCCAGGTCTTCAGCTAATTTTATGTTGTCTTTATTTACAATTCCCCTTCCAACTCCAACTACAACCTGTGCGGCTGCAAGGGCATTGGTTTTTTCTATATTCTTGTAATCTGTGATTTTGAATCTGGAAACGGGTTTTTCCAGTTTGTCTTTAATTACCTTACCCTTAAAATCACGTTCTGGCAGTGCTGAGAATACGCCTGCCCTTGTTGTCACCATTACGGGCTTATTGTTTGGGCATATAATTGTAGATGTTTCCTTTCCACCGAAATCAGGCCTTGTTGCCTGCAACTGCCCTTTTTCATCAACATCAAATATAATGCAATCCGCTATTAACCCTGTGTTGACCTTTATTGCGGTTGTGGCTGCCAGTTCCCTGGAATTATATGTTCCCGGGAAAAAGAGTGAGTTCGGCTTATATTTATTAATCATCATTCCCAGAGCCTGGGTATAGATATCATTGTCATACCTCTTTGCATTGTCAGTTTCGCAGTAATAGGCTTCATCAGCTCCATACTTAAAGGCCTCATCAATCAGGTTCTCATCTCCTGTGCCGATTATAATTGCCCCCAGTTTAGTGCTCATCAAATCAGCTACTCTCCTGGCTGCACCAAGAATTTCAAGTGAGGTTTTGTTCAATTCACCGTCAAAATGGTCTATGTATACCCATATACTATCTTCAACCTTTGTAACCGGTTCAGGTTTTTGATATGCCTCCTCCATTGCCTTCATTCCTGTAAGGGAACCTTTGATCTTTGATATAAGAAAATCAACCGTTTTGTTTAAATCTTCATTTTTTATAATTTCTGGATTTCTCATTTTAGGCGGTGGCCTTACCCGTATAACTTTTGTGGGAGATGCTGCTAACCCGATCATTTTCGGGTCAGCGTTTATATCAGTTTTTGAATATCTGGTAACAGGGAATGTTATTGATTTAATCATGCCTTCAAGCGTGGCTTCCCTTGGACTGTTGGAATTTTCCGTAATTGTCGCAACAAATGGCATCTTGACCTCTACAGTTTCAGTATCAAATTCTGTAGTTCTCTGCAATCTGGCAATTTTTGTTTCCATATCTATGTCTATAATTTTATCGGTGTAAGCAACTTCAGGAATTCCAAGCCACATTGCTGTTTGTGGGCCTACCTGCTGTGTTTCCCCATCCAGGGCCCTCCTTCCGAATAAAATTATATCAGGCTTTCCTATTTTTTCAATGCTTCTGGATATGGTATATGATGTTGCCCATGTATCTGATCCAACCATAGCCGCATCTGTAACTAAATAGACATTGTCGGCGCCCATTGCAACGGATTCCCGGAGTGTAATATCACCCTTAGGCGGACCCATAGAAACTATTGAAACGGTTCCACCATATTTTTCCTTTAATCTGAGAGCCTCCTCTATGGCGTGCAAATCAGGAGGATTAATAATGGCCGGCACGCCCTCCCTGACCAGATTATTTGTTACCGGATCGATCCTTAAATCGTCGGCATCCGGAACCTGCTTTACAGAAACAACAATATTAATGCCTTTCATGAAGGTATATACAGAGTTCTATTAAAAATCTTTTCGAAAGGAAATAAGATTTTATTTAAAAGCGTAAAAGCAATCCATTAAAATTGTGTCAAAATGACAAAAATACTTAATTTTTAAAATATTTAAATGTGATTTTATTTTTTCTTATCATGTACAGAAAAATACCAAGCAACAGGGCAATAGATATTACGCTTAATATGATTTCATTAAAGGTGCTGCCGTAAATCTGGTTGAGGTAGAAAGAACTTAAAAATGGGCTTGCACCTATAACTAACCCGAAAAATGTTCCTGTAGCACATGCCGGGCATACACCTATGGCGCCTACAAGGGACAGGGGTGTTGCCTTCTTCAATTTTAGCCCCATAATTGAAAAGGCAAATATTGAACTGCCAAGTATTGATGCGCCTATTAAAGAAAGGACCTGAAAAGGGTAAATATATATGCCTATTATATGCGATTCATAAAACAGGAAATTAGGGGTAAACATTGGAAGTCCGTATACAAATGTAAGATAATGGTGGTACTTATATCCCGATGGCATGATATGTACCATTCCTCCCGCTACCATAAGAATAATGGTATAAATTGCAAGAATGGGGTAAAAATGTTTGAGCTTTGGAATAGAATAACGTGATTTTATGAACATATATATCGATATGCCAATAAAGAGGGCACCTAAAATGAATATAATATCATCCAGTGAGGTGTATAGCCTGGCAGTACTTGCAGATGCCAGGTAATTATATGATTCAGGGTAAAATAGGTATCCAAATTTTGAATAAAGCTCATAACCATTCAAAATTATAATAATGCCAACCATAAAGAGTATGAGACTTTTATTTTTCATACCAGCCCATAAAATTATAATTTATATATTTTATGGATTTTTCTCTATTCATTAATTGACGATATTTTATTGGTAAATTTCGTTTAATGCTGCCATTTTTTTACCAAACGTAATGTTTAAATTAAATCGTACCATGATTAGCCAATGACTCTCGAAATAAGTAATATCATGCAAAAACATCCTGCTTATATAGATGGTGCTTCAACTATATATGATGGGGCGAAGAAAATGACTGAAGAAAACAAAGGGTCTCTCCTGCTTGGTTCCGCCGAATCCATGAAAGGGATTGTTACGGAACGGGATATTATTAAGGCAATTGCCGGAGGAAAGTCTCTGACTGCACCGGTCGGGGACGTTGCAACAAAGGAGAACTTAATTGTTGTGCATGAGGATGACTCCATAACAAAGGCAGCTGTACTTATGAGCAAACATAATATAAGGCACCTCATAGTAAAATCGGAAAATGGTGCTGTAACGGGAGTTCTCTCTACAAGGGACCTGATGCGTGAGAGCTATACTTTGAAAGAATTGGCAAACGTAAAAAATTCAGATTGGTTTGGAAGTGATTAAAATGGCAGTAAGTTTGGGATTGGAAGATGTATTCATAAAATATACAGGGTTAACATTTATAGATGGAAACGCAGGCGTGCTAAGATACAGGGGATATGACATAAACGATCTTGTCCAGAATACTGGATTCGAGGAAGTGTGCTATCTCATGACCAATGGGGAGCTACCGAATAGCCAGCAGCTGGCAGAATTTAAAAAATCTGTTAAGGAACATTATAAGCTGCCTGACCATGTTATGGAATTAATATCTGACCTGCCAAGGGAAGCGGATACACTTACAATGATGGAAACCGCATTTGCCTCTCTCTCCTCAGGTGATTACCAGTGGAATAAGGAAAATGACAGAAAACAGGTTCCAAAAATCCTCGGGGAAAATTTGGGAATAATATCAAATATATACAGGCACAAGATGGGAATGGGACTCCAGAATCCTGACCCGAAATACGACTACGCCGAAGCATTTCTAAGGAACTGCTTTGGAAATGCTGATGAGAAAAAGATTTCTGCAATGAATGCTGCTCTTGTTATATACGTTGACCATGAGGTCCCTGCTTCTACAACAGCAGCCCTTGTTGCTTCTTCTACTCTTTCCGATATGTATTCATGCATAACAGCAGCTACTGCTGCACTTAAAGGCCCGCTGCATGGTGGAGCAGCTGAAGCGGCATATAAGCAGTTGCTTGACATAGGAAATGTTGACAATGTGGAGAACTGGTTCAAAACAAACATATTAGATGGCAAGAGAAGACTAATGGGATTCGGGCACAGGGTTTACAGGACATATGACCCGAGAATGAAAATATTCAAGAAACTGGCAACTACACTGGAACAGACAGATGAGCAGAAAAAACTCTTTGAAATTGCAGTGAAACTCGAGGAACTTGGTGTAAAGGAATTCGGTGGCAAAGGAATATATCCAAATACAGATTATTATTCCGGCATAGTTTTCAATGAAATCGGCTTCCCCATATACATGTTTACAACCCTGTTTGGATTTTCCAGGGTTCTCGGATGGCTTTCACATATAACAGAGTATGTAGAGGAAGAGGAGAGGTTAATCAGGCCCAGGGCAGTGTATACAGGACCGGACAAACGTGATTTTGTGAAAATGCAGGATAGAAAATAATCCCCTGTATTTTTCAGAAAACTAATTAACATTATATAATTTTGAAAAAGTTTTTTCCAGATGTTAACTTTATAAATGCCCGATTCAGGTTATAACTATATACAGATTTATACAATATTTAGATTTTGTAGATACTAAAAATTATAAAATTAAATTTTTCCTAGTTTTTATCATGCCTGAGGGCTTTTTTATCAATCTTTCCAACAGGTGTAAGTGGTAAGCTATCGGTCAACTACCCACAGCTAAAGCAGTGAGCTTGCAACCAGGGTGTCACAATGGACAAAAAAATCACCCGCTACAATAGGCTGGTTGGCAACAGCCCTGTTCCTGATATTGAGGGAAGCAATATAATCTGCTTCTCCCTTTAATCCACAGGAAATGCATTTAAATATAGATCTCTCAGGCCGATTCTTTTTAGATATAGTATGGCAGTTGGGGCATTCCCTGCTCGTGTTATGTGGGTCTATAACAATAACAGGTATTCCTGCTTCTATTGCCTTATACTCTATGAATAACCTGAGCTGGTAGAAAGCCCATGAATTATGAATATATCTATTTCCTTTCTTAACAGTTGTCCTCATTTTAATGCCGGTAAGATCTTCAATGGCAATTGCAGAAGAGGTGCCTTTGGCTTTATTTACTATTTCTTTAGATATTATATGGTTGGTATTGGTGGCAAATCTATGTTCCTTTCCTGAAAGTTTCTTAAGATGCCTTTTTGCTGATCTGGTATTTACTGATTGCAATCTGGAGCGGAGATCTAAATTGTGTTCTCTTACATTCTTGATCTCATCTCCGGAATAATATTTGCCTGTAGAATCTACGGAGATATTAGCAATGCCCATATCTACACCTATAACATTCTTAGGTTCTATAACTGGTTCTTCCTTTATATCAACGCTTACCATTAAATAGAAAATTTTATGCTTTCTTACAAGGTCACATTGGCCCCTTACCATATCAAAGGGTATATCAGCATATTTTCCAATGGTTATAGGTATTTTTATTCTTCCCTTAATGGTGTTAAGGCTTACTTCATCCATGCCTTTAAAACTCATAATTCTCTGGTCATATACAATGCTTCCGTATTCCCGGAATTCATGGAATATTGATCTATCAACCATATATGTGTCCACAACCTTTGCAATAACTCTTATGGTTAACTGTGCTGATAACCCGAATTTGTTTCTGATATCATAATATACTAATTTCTGCAAAGAGATTTTATTATATATTTTATTATCCCATGCTATTTTAGAGACAAAATTACATGCTTCATTGAACTTTTTAAATGTGTTAAGGAGTATATCTTTCTGATTATCCTCTGGAAGCAATTTGATTTGAAGGGTTTTAAGCACATTATTCAAATATAAACTCAATATATAAAATTGTCGTAATTCATCCTATGACTGAAGTCATAGGCTTCCTTGCTACGGGATCGTGAACTGGATAATTTTTGGAACTTTATATTTTGCGAGTTTTTCCTAGCAGTATTTTTTAATTTCGTCCTCCGTAACGGATTTGTCGGAAAGTACTATTATTGCCTTAACAGTTTCCCCGCGATGCGCGTCAGGTACCACTACAACAGCACACTGGGACACGCCAGAGTGTTCATACAGAATTTTCTCCACTTCCTCCGGGTATATATTATACCCGCCTGCAGTTATCATGTCTTTTTTCCTGTCGACTATATTCAATAATTAGTTAATATTTAAACAATTTTCAAATCCCATGAAAGTTATAATTTTTAAAATAACAACAAATTAATTATTTTTCAGATAATTATAACATATGCATATATAATAGTAATGTTTATATGATAATATTAAATTTATTAACGTAGGTGGAATAATCGATGCACTTAAACATAAGGCATCAACACCTATATTTTACCTGAAGATAGCAGGGGATTTACGCCCGGGGAAACATTAACCGATACCTTTGAAGGGCTTAATACTTCATATGTGAAGGCAAATTATGTCGATGAACCAGGAAGCTTCAATGCTTTGGAATGAGGTAGTTCACCACTTTAATCCAGTTATTTTTTCGTACATATGAATGTATAAATCTGAAACTGTTTTAACAATATTTTCCGGCAAAGGTTCTATATCCGGCTCCGGTTGATTATTATCCCTGGCATCATAGAGTTTCTGGTGGTATCCTGTTTTTCTGTAATATTGCCTTACCATTTCCTTGCTGAGTTCATTTACCTGCCCGTTCTCATAATCTTTCTTATCCCAGAACCTGTCTTCATCCAGCGTGCCGAATGTATCAATTATTACCGGTTTTCTTTCAAGGCCCAGTGCAAATTCTTTCTTTCCATCGGCATGAATAAGCCCCCTGCTTTCCACAGAACTATTTATCCTTCTGTCTATCTTAAAAATGGTTTCCTGAATCTCGCATAATTCACCGGCATCAAGGCCAGAAATTTCAAGTGCCTCATCAGTATGAAGATATCTATCAAACTTTTCGAATTTTGTTGAAACTTCAAAAAATGGGTCTGGAAGTTTTTCTCCATAAACAGGAGGATTCTTGAAACCCAGGGAATGATAGTCAATTTCCCCCGATTTTACCCTGTCATAGGCGGAACCAGCAAGATAGTACCTTGTTATAAACTCCAGAGGTACCATATAATTTGAAAGAAATTTATAACCGCGGTCTATCTGCCTGAATTTTTTTACTTTCATTTCTGAATCAGACACAAGTTCAATAAAATCTGTATCTATCCCCAGGGATGATACAATATTATACCAGTAAGTTGAGGTTCTGCACAGTGATTCGCCCTTATGTGGGATAGAATCTGGAATAATCTTATCGAATACGGATATTCTGTCCGAAAATTTAAAGACCAGATCCTTTCCATCGTCATATACATCCTTTACCTTGCCTTTTCTAAGAAGTTCCATGCCCATAAATAGTTAATGCCAATATAATTTTATTGATTTCTAATGAATAAATATTTGTGAGTCACCCAAATTTAAACATAAAAATTAATTATCAATGCTAAATAACGGTTCATGCTTGTATACATGGTAAGGCACGGTGAGACATATAATAATGCGTCTGCTGTATTTCCTCTTGATGATACTGAATTAAATGAAAATGGATTGGAACAGGCCAGGGAAACGGGAAAATATCTGGAACAGTTATATTTTGATGCTGTATACAGCAGCCCGGTTTTGCGGGTAAAACAAACACTTGAAAATATGGGAATTGATAGATATATCACGGACAACAGGCTAAGGGATATTGGCACAGGGAAGCTCACAGGAATGAAAATAACGGAAATTGAATCCAAGGATCCGGCGTGGTACTCAACATTTCAGGATGGGGTTGAGAACAGATACGGTGTGGAAAAGTTTTCTGATCTCAAAAAAAGGGTGAAGGAATTTATAGGTTCTATTTCAGGGAATGGTTTTAAGAAGGTACTTATTGCAACACACCTTGAACCGATCCGTGGTATGTATTCGCTGTCAACAGGAGTGGAGGGGCTGCCATTGACGAGTCTTGAAATTAGCAACTGTTCCATATCTATTTTCTCTGTTGAAGGTTTTGATATAGAATTGAAAGGGTTTAACTGGCTTCCACTAAACAACTACCCCGATAGGAAAAATAAATCTTTCAATTAATCTATTATTGATTTCTCAATGTATATTGACTGATATTTATAATAGTCGTCAGGAAATACAGTTACGGTAGTACCTTTATTTTCAGATATTGCCAGGGATGCCATATAATTAGCACCCGACGAAGGGCCAACAGAGTAAGTTATATTTAGCCTTGAGTTGCCTGACACCCTCATATGCATCGTCTTCCGAGACGGTTACAAAATTATCTATAAGAGATTTATAGGTATCAAGAAGAACTCTGTGGTTTGATTTAAATGGATTGCGCAGTCCAACTATTCTTGACCCTTCTGCTGGAAGTACGCCTGTGACATTTATGTTGTATTTTTCCTTAAAATATCTGGCAAGCCCTGTAATAGTCCCACCGGTGCCTACTCCCACCACGAGATTGTCAATATGCTCCAATTTTTCATTAATTTCAGGCCCGGTTCCGTAATAATGGGCGTTAGAATTCATAATATTTGCATGCTGGCTTAGCCTGTAGTATTTTTCCGGATATTTTTCTATCATGTCTTCTACATAGTTTATTGAGTTTTCTGTGCTATTGCCTGGAGTTGTTACAACTCTGGAACCAAAACTTGAAAGCAATTTCTTCGTGGCGTCAGGTGCCGATTCCGGAATGACTATCTCGTTTTTTAAGTTAAGTATACTTGAAATTCCAGCAATAGCAATACCGGTATTTCCTGATGATGCTTCTATAATAGTCTGGTCGCTTCGCAACTCTCCGCTTTTAAGTGCATAATCTATCATAAAAAATGCTGCCCGATCCTTAATTGACCTGAAGCGATTGTAATATTCAAGTTTAGAATATATTCCTGTTTCTCCTATTTTGAATAGTGGTGTGTTTCCAATTCCAATTTTATTGGATTCCATAGCAATTTCATTAAATAGTGACATGAATAGCAAATTAAAATTAAGTAATTAACACTATTGAAAGACCCGGAATATTAACTAAACATAGTATATATTCTAACATGCTGATTTTTCTATAAAATTTTCTTATTCTTGAATCACAGAGCCGGAACAGGATGGTTTCCTTAATGTGCCACATATAGCTTTTCCAGGATAGCAAGGAGAGCCGGCTTATGCTGCCGGACTATTTGCATTATTAAAATTGTACAGTGCGTATAGAAAAAATAATATACGATATTTAAATGTTAATGAGTGGAATATACATTTAAGGATGGAAAGATATACCAGGATGACAATGAAATTTACACAATAAAATCAAATTCATCTTCCCTGGGAGCGAAATCAATAGAGATATCAAATACCTCGGGCCTCCAGAGTGTTTATATTGACAAAGCACCTGGTGGCTATAAAATTAGCCAGGGATCTATGGACATGGGAACCCTTTCCAGAAACCTTGTAATGAGCTATAACGGCAGGACATATTCTCTATCAAAGCCATATGCAGATATGGATACCAGAAAAATGGACATTAAATCCGATGATTCTAAAATAGGCACCCTTACTTTCGGGGCTGGTGTCCTAACGGGCACATATGATTATATGAATGATGAAGTACCGGTTATAGTCTATATGAGTGTTATGTCCCCCTATGTAAAATCAACATATAATGGGATAAATGCACAGAATCCGCAGGGGAACAGAAGAGCAAATGCATACAGGATGCCACGGATATATGCAATTTTATCCAATGTTATTTTCCTTGTTGCAATTGTTATTATTGTATTCTCAACATCTCTTGGAATACCGGGAGATTACGATTTCCTGATACTGATAATAGTCATAGCCCTTTCATTCGTTATACGGTCTGCAGGACGGAAGAAGTACCAGGAAGAGCACAAAAATGATGAAGACAATGGAATGAATAAAAATTTATAACCATATACAATTATCATATATTATGGATTTTTATGATCAGATAACTTCTCTAATAGTTAACGGGAAAATTAAGGATAAGGATCAGCTTCAGAGAGAGAAACTCTTATTATCAAAAAAATTCAATCTCGACGTTGTTCCCAGTGATGTAGAAATTCTTAATTATGGAGATAATAGAAGATTTGTGCAGTTGCTGAGGAAGAAACCTACCAGGACTGTGTCAGGAGTTGCGGTTGTGGCGGCTATGACATCCCCTGAAGCTTGCCCCCACGGCAAATGTATTTTCTGCCCTGGTGGAATTGATAGCAATTCTCCCCAATCATATACAGGGTATGAGCCATCTGCCCTCAGGGGAAGGACAAATTATTATGATTCTTATAATATTGCATTCAGCAGGCTAAAACAGCTGGAAACAATAGGCCATGATACCAGTAAAGTTGATTTAATAGTCATGGGTGGTACATTTACCGCCAGATCCAGAGAATACCAGGAAGAATTTGTTAAAGGATGCATTGATGGAATGAACAGGAAAATATCCCCTACGCTGGACCAGGCAATACTGGAAAATGAATTTTCACAGAGGCGCTGTGTTGGCATGACTATTGAAACAAAGCCTGACTGGTTCAACGAGAGGGAAATAGATGAGGCGTTATCCTACGGGACAACTAAGGTTGAGCTTGGCATTCAGGTACTTAATGACAGGATACTCAGGCTTAACAGAAGAGGGCATGGAGTGGAAGAAATAGTGAGGTCAACCCAGCTCGCAAGGGATGCGGGATTGAAGGTTTTATATCACCTTATGCCAGGAATGTACGGGTCGTCCTATAAAGAGGATATAAAAAGCTTTGATATGGTTATGGGTGATGAGAGGTTCAGGCCAGATATGCTAAAGATATATCCAACGCTCGTTGTAAAAAATACAGCATTGTATAAGTACTGGAAAGAAGGAAAATACATACCATACGATACTGAAAAGGTAGTCAGGATGGTTACCTATTTTATGAAAAACATGCCACCATGGGTAAGGGTAATGAGGATGCAGAGGGATATACCTGTTAATTTTATTGAGGCAGGGGTAAAGAGGAGTGACCTGCATAACCTTGTTGACCTGGAAATGGAGGAAATGGGAATAAAAACTATGGAAATTAGAAGCCGGGAAGTTGGAATAATGAAAGATTCCTTTGGAAATGATTATACCCTCACAAGAAGGAATTACAGGGCATCCGGCGGTGATGAAATATTCCTTTCCTTTGAGAGTTCGAATGGTGATATTATTGGATACCTCAGGCTTAGAATTCCATCAGAAATGGCACATCGCAAGGAAGTTCTATCCTCATCAGTGATAAGGGAAATAAAGGTTATGGGAAATATAGTACCGATAGGTGAAGAGTCCGGAGAAAACTGGCAGCACCATGGATTCGGGAAAAAACTGCTGGATGAAGCCGAAAGGATATCACTTGAGGAATATGGTAAAAAGCGTATAATTGTAATCAGTGGAATAGGAGTTAGAAACTATTTCAGGAAATATGGATATGAAAGGCTGGGTCCCTATATGGCCAAGGAAATTTCTTAATTATTTCCAGTTCTTCCACTGATTCAGATAACCTTCTGACATTCCCCTTAGTTTTATTACATCCTCTGGAGGTAGTATATTTACTTCTCCTATCATTTTTGCTGTAACGAAAATTCTTGCTGATTTTTCAAGAACCTGGGATGCTATAATTGCTCTCTCCATGTCTGTGCCAACAGATACAGCCCCGTGATTTTTCATTATGGTAGCGTTATTCAACTCCAGCCCTTCAACAACATATCTGGCTAATTCCATGGTCCCTGTTAAAGCGTAACGGGATACATTCACCCGGTTTCCCAACAGCATTGCCGTGTCCTCTGTCACAGGAGGAATGCCGTCACCGGTAACTGCCAGTACTGAAGAATATATAGAATGTGTGTGTACTATTGCCATTACATCAGCCCTATTTTTATATATTTCATAATGCATCAGGCGCTCACTTGAAGGCTTTAATTTTCCGTCTATCACTTTACCATCAATATCGGTGATAACCATATCCTCTGCATTGCTTTTATTATAGTTTGTACCACTTGGCGTAATAACTATATTGCCATCTTTGGCCCTCAAACTGATATTCCCCCATGAACCGACAGTAAGATTGCTGCTTACCATTTCCCTGCAGGCATTTAAAACAATTTCTCTTTCTTCTGAATAAAGCATTCTAAATAATTGCCATTCTCTATAAAATATTTTTTTGTTTTTATTTTTTAACAAGAATTGTGTCAATTTCCGGTTCTTTAATTATAAACTTGATATCTGATGTCATTCTTATATTGTGTGATCTGCTAGTCCCAACCACTATACAATCCGGGTTATCGGATTTAATATAATTTCCAACCTCTTCTTTTATTCCTGTGAAGCCACCGGACCGCACAATTCTTATTTCTATCTTGCTTTCAGATAGTATGCCAGGATTTTCCATCAGTGCTTTAAAACCATGAACCGGATTTTTGTCATATTTCCGCAAATCCAGTATTGTAACATTTGACCGGTTAAGTTTTGCAAGTTGAAGGGCAAAAAATACGGCCGCCCTTGTATTAATAGATTCGGAAAGTGGCAACATAATATTGCTATATGGATAACCTCTCTCCCCTGAACTCAAGATTGCCACTGGTATTGAGGAGTTTTTCAATACATAATCTCCTATATTGCCAAAAATTGAGCTTGAAAGCATTGACCTTTTTCTTGTTGAAAGTATAAGAAGGTCATAATAATGGCCCGATGTTTCCATAACCAGCCCTTCCCTTGCATTATCAAATGTTTGGATTTTTGGTATGACCTTTATTCCTGCTTTTTTCCCCTCGTTGTAGGCAGTAGTTACTACACCAAGCCTCCCGGAAATGTCTATCGGGTCATTTTTTTCCCTGATGGTTATAGCAGTTATTTCTGAATTATTAGCTTTAGCCATATCATATGACATTTTTAAAACCTTGCTGGAATTGGTGCCTTTGAACATTGGAATTATTAAGTGGTCTATTTTCAGGTAATATGACCTTGAAGACTCAAACATATTATATTTATGTTTGAAAAGAATATAAAAATTGCTATTTTTAAGTGTGACAACCTGTGGTTCTTCAAAAATCATACAATTATGCTCCGGCCGGGATTTGGACCCGAGTCGGGGGATTGAGAGTCCCTAATGCTTGGCCTGGCTACACCACCGGAGCTTAAGAAGAGTATTACTTTTTTATATTTAATATATTCATTCCATCCACGGAGAGAGATGCCCCTTCCTATTATTTAATGATCAATTTATTGATAACAGAGGGTTTATATTTAACTAGAATTATGTACACAACAGGATGATAAGAAATTCCGTATATAAAAATATATAAAAATATATAAAAATGTATGTTAATGGGAAAGTCTTTTTAGCCTGATTTACATGTATATATATGAAACCTATGGCAACCAAGATTGTTGTTATTATCATAGCGGCGGCAATTGTTGCACCGGCTGCATACTTTGCATATGAATACTACTCAAAATCAAATGTCCCATCATCCATACAGCCTTTTCAATATATACCGGGAAATTCAACAGTGATATCAACCGTGCATACGAATGGAACTGAATACTATTTATACATGGATGGCGGCAGTATTGGAATAGTAGCCAATATTTCAGCTATTTCACAGGTTGACCCGAATTTAACTGCATCAAATAGCCCTGCTGCTGTATCAGGTTCAGGCACTGCAGGATTATTCTCCGGGTCCAATGTCAAAACCATTACCTATGACCATGTTACAGTCTACGAAATACAGAATATCAACGTATCAGGAATACTTCAAAATATGCTAAACGTATCATTGAAAAATACAAACACTACAGCAAACATATTTGCATACGATACATCAGGAAATTTCATAGTTATCGGGGAACAGAAAGCGATAAATGAGTCTATATCGGCCCACCTATCATCGAGAGATGCGGTAAGCTTCAAAGGGTATATGAATGATAGTTCCAACATTTCTCTGTACTACAGGGCGAATAATACAATTCCCACTATAAGCTATATTACAATGAACTCAACGTCCAACAAAACATATTTTAATATAAGTCCTGTAAATTCAAATGACCTCCAGGTTGACAAATTTCTTATTCAAACGGCAATAAGCAATTCTAATGTATCCCGGGAAATAGGAAATAACTATACAATTACAATATCAAACAGTCAGATACATTTAAACATAGATAAGGGCTATACCAGCCTGCCAGCAGTACTTAAAACGTTAAATATAGGAGTTATATAAGTAATATATGTCAAAAACCTCTACTATTTATTTACAGTACATTAAAAACTATTACAGATCCAGAAGTTTCTTCCTGATGCTTTTCCTTATACTGCTTATAGGTTCAATGATGTCATATTTTTCATTTAAATATGTAAATGATCTTCCATCGTTCCTGGGCGGCACTGTATTCCCGGCCTCTATGAAGGTTAATGTATTCTATTATCTCTGGACACTTGTACTCTTATATATACCTGTATTTGCATCAGTATTCTTCGGGTCTCCTGCCATATCCAGCGAGATAGAAAACAAAACAGCATATTTTATATTTCCATTGCCAATTAATAGATACAAATTATTCTTTGGAAAATATTTTGCAGCATTCACAGTTACAATGTTTATTGTTGGAATATACCTGATATTCGAAGTTTTTACATTATCATACCTTTTAGGTGCTATACCGGCCACCTATTTTTCATACTCGTTCATAATGCTGGTTCTGTTCATATTAAGCATAATGTCTGTAACTTTCCTTATAAGTGCAATATTCAATAAAAACACATATGCATACATTACAGTTTTTGTTATATATTACATATTTTTTGAAGCAGGCTCCTTTATTATAGAATTATTATACAAATATACTCCGGTATATTTCCTGAATGATGCAGCCAGCATCATAGAAAGGGTATATATAAACATAAACCCTGGCAATGCATTTGTAAGCCATATAGATATTAATCCTGCATCATTTTCTGAAATAATGCTTTCTGCCCTTATAATGGTGATATATGCGGTAATAGCACTGGTAATAGGCATGTTGCTGTTCGATAAAAAGGAGGTGTCCTGATGGAAATATATCTTGACAGTTTAACAAAAAATTATAGAAAGATAAAGGCACTTGATTCAATAAACCTTAAAATAGAAGGGCATGGGTGTACCGGACTGCTTGGCCCCAATGGAGCAGGAAAAACTACAATGTTAAAACTGTGCACGAACATAATAAAACCGTCACATGGCAAGGTTGAATTAAATAATGTAAATGTTGCAATTTATCCAGAAAAGGCACTTGAACCTGTTGGTGCACTTATCGAACAGCCAGAGTTTTACAGTTACCTTACAGGATATGAGATTCTGGAATTTACATCAAAGATAAAAGGTATCGGGAAGGACGAATTCAAATCAGAGATGAAACGCCTCGGGGAACTTACCGGGATAGATGCATATGCCGATAGAAAAACCGGCACCTATTCACGCGGGATGAAACAGAGGCTTGCATTATCAGTGGCAATGCTTGGAAACCCGGAAATAATAATACTTGATGAACCTACTTTCGGTCTTGATCCAAAGGGCATGGTTGATGTGAGGAATATTATAAAAGATATAGCTAAGGAGCATCTAGTTCTTCTGAGCACCCACCTGATTTCTGAAGCGCGTGAGTTATGTGACAGGACTATAATTATTAACGGCGGGAAAATAGAATATGATTCAGCTATGTCTGCTGAGCGGAGTTTATTAAAAATTACAGCCACGAACAGTATCGACATAACCGGTGACAAAATAAAAGATTATTCCCGGGATGGAAATGTGTTTATAATTGAGAAAAACCCAAGCTTCAGCAATTACGATATAATAGGTGATTTAATTAAGCAGGGGCTTAAAATAGAATATGTGGAAAAATTCGATAATCTTGAAAATATTTATGTTTCAGTGATAGGAGGAAAGGCTAAAGATAATAATTTTTCATAATATAGCCCGTTAAACTGCTAATTGATGAAAACCTTCTCCCGTTGAGAGCCAGCCCGTTACGGTTGTATTTTATGTGCAGAAATGGTATTTCTGCCGATGACAGGTATTTGCATAGTGAGTCAAAAGTGGTTCCGGAATCTATAAACACATACATGGAAGGTTCATCAATTGCCTGTGAGATTACATCTTCCATTGATCTGAATACCCCGAGCCTTACGAACTTATAGTCAGGCATTTTTATTTCCTGCTCTATTACCATGGTATCATCCTGCTCCACTTTCTTTAATTTTGTATTTGTATATTCCTCAACAGAAATTTTTTTAGCCATTTTTCTGACAGCGACAAAAGTAGAAACATTCCTTATATTCTCTTTAAATCCTGTTAATATATTCCGATCATCCCCTATAAAAGCGAAATATTTAACATCCGTATTAGCCAGCATCTCCTCAAGATCGTCATAATTTATCATATCTTTTTTCCTCCTCAAGTATTTTTTCAATTTTGCTAAATTCATCACCGGTGGCTTTCAACATCCCAGATATCAGATTTTGCCTCCATGCTTCCTTTATTATTTCCTCATATGCGTCATCTATGCTTTTGTAGAATCCAGCTGACACCATTTTGCTAATTGCTTTTTCAATAAGTGGATCCGGATGGATACTGTTATTTTTGGTGATTATCCCTATCCTTTTTATGGAAATGTATTCTAATACAGCCATTCGTATAAATTCTGACCGGCTCGCATAATTGCTGTTGTATGAGAGAAAAGAATCTATTTCTTCAAGTTCGTCATTAGATATACGTATGGTGAGCTTTTCACTCTTTTCTGTCATTATTATGTTAATAGATATATCTGTATTTAAATTTATTGTTTGTAAGGACAATATTCTAGAAATGTACATTTAATTTGTTAGAGCTAAATAATATACATAAGTTAATTAGCCTTAAAATAAAGGATTCAGGAATACAAATAATAAAATCATCAAACTCTAATTTTTTTTAATTTTATTTTGTACATTTAATTTTAAAAATTAATAATAAAACAATATTAATTAACGTGTTTATAATTAGATATTATGGAATTTGATTATAATAAATTACTAAAGGATGCATCCGGCGTTCTATCGTCCAAAAACCGGACAGAAGATCGGCTAAAGGTGCCTGAACCGGAGATAATATACGAGGGAAAATCTACTATTATCAGGAATTTTATTGATATTACAGAGATGCTAAACAGGAATCCGGAGGATCTGGTAAAATATTTTACAAAGGAATTCGGGATAGGAGCTTCCGTAGCCGGCAGGCGGCTTATTATCAATAGAAAACTCAGGGAAGAAGAGATCAGGGAAAAATTGAATGCCTATATGGCTACATATGTACTCTGCTATGAATGTTCCTCGCCGGATACTACAATAGAGAAAGTTGGCAGGACATACCTTCTCGTATGTAAGGCGTGCGGTGCAGAGCATCCAATTAAAGCTTCAAGGGAAATTAAGGAAAACGAAGACCAGCTTACTGAAGGAAAAACCTACACAGTCCAGATCACAGAAATTGGCAAATCCGGAGAAGGGCATGCATTTTATGGTGATTTCACAATATATGTGCCGGGAACAAAGAAGGGAGAACGCCCAAAAGTATTGATCAAGAAAATCAGGAAAAATATAGCAATAGGGGAAGTCGTAAAATAATGGACAAAATAATTCTGGATACCAATATATTGATTTATGCAATTCAAAACAAAATTGATCTTGAAAATGGCATAATGTCAATAACCCCGAGGATGGAGCCACTTATCCCCGCATGCGTTCTGGCCGAATTGCGTGGGCTGGCAACAACAAAATGGTATGCAAAGGCAGCCTTGAAATATAGTGAAAGGTTTAAAAACATAGAATCCCGTGGTGAAGGAGATTTCTGCATAATGGTGGTTGCTAAATCATTAAATGCCGCGGTTCTTACAAACGACAGGCGTTTTCGCAAAATATTGAAAAATAAGGGAATTCCGTGTGTTACAATGGGCAACCAGAATAACCTTCAGTTTTATTGATTCCTATAGCCATTAAAAATATTATAAATATTATAGAGATATACCCATACATGGATTATAACTTATACAATACAATAAAGATACTTAAAAAGCTCTCCGGTTCAGGCAATACAGTATATATTTCATCAGGCGAACTTGCTGAGGAACTCGGTGTTAGCCAGCAAACATCATCACGGTTTATTATAGAACTGGCTGATAAAAAATATATCGAAAGGACATTGCAGAACAGGAAACAGAAGATTACATTGCTGGAGCCCTCCCTTGATCTGCTATATTCGGAATTAAACCAGCTCAATTCCATTCTTGAGATGCGGCAGGAATTTAATTTAAAAGGAGAGATACAGAGTGGATTGGGAGAGGGAAAATATTACATTTCCCAGGAAGGTTACATGGCCCAATTTCTCGACAAATTAGGAATTTCGCCATACCCTGGCACATTGAATATAAAAATTTTTCCTGAATATGAAAACGTTCTGAGAAGGATACGCAGTGCCGATGGAATACATATAGGTGGATTTAAAGATAAGGAAAGGACATTCGGCGGGGTAAAATGTTTCTCAGGGAGAATCGATGGTACCGGGGCATGGCTAATTTTCCCTGAAAGAAGCAATTATACCGATATTGTTGAGATCATTTCGGATAAGTTCCTTCGAAAAGATTTAAAACTTCAGGATGGGGATGAATTAAATATCAGGGTAGCACTTGATCACTGAATAATATGAAAGCTGTAGCATTATTTTCCGGCGGCAAGGATTCGTTTTTGTCGGCCATGATGGCCGTGGAACAGGGATATGAAATTATCTACGGGGTAACAGTTGTTCCTGAAGAGTATTCAATGATGTTCCACTATCCAAACTCGAAGATATCAGAATATGCCGCTTCACTTCTTGGTTTCAGCATTAAATATATCAACGAAAAGGATTACAGGAGCTACCTTGGAGAAATATGCAGGAATGGCATTGATGCCATAATAACTGGTGCCATAGCTTCAGATTACCAGAAAACCAGAATAGAAAGAGCATGCTATGATACCGATACTATCATATACTCCCCCCTGTGGAGAAAAAATCAGGAATATATCATAGACCAGTTAATTTTGCGCGATATACGGGCTATGATTGTATCTGTATCAGCCGAAGGGTTGGGAGAAGGTGACCTTGGCGCTACAATTGATAGAGATTATTTCCAGCATCTAAAATATATTAATGGAAAATATGGAATAAATATAGCTGGCGAGGGCGGGGAATATGAAACTTTTGTCTACGGGCTTGGAAACATGGAAATACATGGCCTTAAGAAAGAAAAAATATGGAAAAATTCAGGAGGATATATGATTCTCAGCACCTGATGCCGTGATGATAAAATTGTACCGGGTCAATGGCTTTATAACACATTTATTCATAATTACATTGAAACCGAAATAGATGCAATTATACGGAGGAGCCACATTTTATTATACAATTAATATCTGTGTGCCAGGTTATAACCCTTTAAGTTTTATTGTTAATAATATATACAATTATTTTTAATTTACTATATATTATTAATTATCTCTTCTCCAGACATCTCTTTCTTGCAGTAAACACATTTAATTGTTAATGGGTCAGCATTCACAGTCATAAACTCGGATTTTACTGGTTCACCAGCATTTGTTATACAGTTCTGGTTTGCACATTTAACTATGCCTTTAAACACCTGTGGCATATCAAGCTTGAACTTCTCTATGATTTCATAATTCTTAATTATGCTAATAGTGGCTTCATTTGCTATGAGTGCTATTTTGTCCAGTTCAAGTTTTTCAAGGAATTTATTTTCTATTTTTATGACATCTTTATAGGCAAGCTTCCCACTGGTGACCCTGATGCCAATACTTATAGAATTTGACTCGTCAATGCCAAGAATGGCAAGGACTTTCAGGGCTTTCCCGGCGGCTATATGGTCTATTACTGTCCCATCCTTTATTTTTGATATTTTTAACGTTTTATCCATTTTATTCACCTGCTATCATAGAAATTATAGCCATCCTAACAGGTACCCCATAATATGCCTGCTTGAAATATCTTGCAGCAGGAGTATTATCTACCTCTGAGGAGATTTCGTCTACCCTTGGAAGGGGGTGCATTATAATAGCTCCCTTCTTTAACTTATTCACATCACTTACAGTTATTTTATATGAACCGATAAGCCGTGCGTATTCATTCTTATCCGTAAACCGCTCTTTCTGTATCCTTGTAACATAAAGTATGTCGGTTTCCCCGAGATATTTAGTAATGTCAGTTGAAATATTCATATTTAGCCTGCCCTTTACGTCATTGTATACATGTTTCGGTATTGCAAGATTTTCCGGAGAGACAAGGTTAACAGTGACATTATACCTCGAGAGGGCAGAGAGCAGTGAATGAACTGTCCTGCCATATTTAAGGTCACCAATAATAGTTATGGTTTTGCCGTCTATGGAACCGAATTCTTTCCTTATTGTATAAAGATCAATAAGGGTCTGTGTGGGATGCTCACCAGAACCATCTCCTGCGTTGATTATGGGCTTTGATGAGAATCTGGATGCAAGAAATGCAGCTCCTTCAAGAGGGTGCCTGATTACAATAAGATCGGAATAGGATTCCACTATTCTTATAGTATCCGCAAGTGTTTCTCCCTTTGAAGTCGAGGACGTTTTTGAATCAGCCATGCTGATTACTGAACCTCCAAGCCGTTCCATTGCTGATTCAAAGGATAGCCGCGTCCGTGTACTGGGTTCATAAAAAAGAGTTGCAAGTATTTTAGAGGACATAACATTAATTTTCTTTCCTGATTCTATATTTTCAAGCATCTTATCTGCCCGGGAAAATACCTCATTTATGTCTTCACCGTCAAGGTCAGAGATTGAAATAATGCTTCTGTTTTTTAACATTATTACCATAATTATTAACACTATCTTTAACTTTATTATAAATGGTTATGTATATTATAATAACAGATTTTTATAAATAAACAGATTATTTTAGAATGTGTTTTTCCAGCAAGCAGTTATATTTTATTGATATTAAATTTGGCAATATTCATGTAAACGGGTGTTTCATGCCGCGCCATAAATAAGATTCATTATAATGTTCAAAAGTAATTTATAATGAGAATAAATATGCAATAATGGAAGACCTGAAAGATATTGTAAAAAAATATTATATTGCTGTAGATAAAAATGATCTGGATACCCTGTTTTCTATATTTGCCGATAACATAGTTTACAAACGACCCGGATACGAACCTATAGAGGGCATGGCAAACTTTAAAGAGTTTTATCAGAAGAATAGAATAATAAAAGAGGGTCACCATACCCTATCGAATATCATAGCAAGCGACCCTTATGTGATTGTTGAAGGAGAATTCAATGGTATTTTAAAGGATGGCAGCAAATCCCACACAACTTTCGTTGATGTGTATACATTTTCCAGCGGGAAAGCCATAAAAAGGCATACTTATTTCGATGGGCAGAGCGTTTAATTTTCCTATCAATAATCCTAAAATAATATTTTATCAAGCTCCACGCCGAGCCGTATAAAATCAATGCTCCATAGATTAATCAAAAAATGTCCAGGATAATTGTAAAATCCGTATGGATGGAGGACCCTGGAATAATCTCCATAAAAACGCCCCAGTTTTGTGATATCAAAGCCAGTGTAAAAACCAAGCATCCCAAGTATAGCACCCGCCTTTGGGAGTGAAATTGTAAACCTTGTGGCTTCCTTCCCGCATTTTGCACATTTTTCCTCAATGGATATTCCCGCCTCATCCTCTATTTCCTTTACGGTCCGGGAATATTTTGTGTAAGCCTTCGAATGATTTCCACAGAGCGGAATTCCACTTAGAAATATGGTATTGCCTGTTGGAACATATTTCTCTCCCATGTAATGCCATATCCGGCCAGTAAATTGCTGTAAGCCATATAATATAAATTTTTTATCTATCAATCTGTGCCATTCCATGTGTTCCAGTGCAATTTCGTATGGATTGTTTTCAGTTTTCATCATTGAAATTATTTTTACCAGTGAAATTCGTTCAAGAAAAAATCTGGTATTCTCGAATGCTGCACTGGCCATTCCGTTTTTAGCAGAAAAATGTGCCTGTTTCAGGGCAGTAATGGCACTTCCTGTTATATTATAAGAAAAGTGTTTGTCTGTTTTGTCTGTTATATATTGCATCAACTCAATTGCTTTGCTTTCATAATTTTCATTTATAATCACATTATTTCCCAGATAATCCAGTATTGACTGTTTTTCAAAGTTAGCTGTATATTTTTTATATTTAAAAGGCTTATCTTTTCCCATATCCACATGTATTCATTTATATTTTAAATGCTTTTATTGTAATCTGGATCCGGAATTGTGATAAAAATTAATAATATATGAATGATTACTTAACATGGATTCATTAATACATGGCTTTCATAAGATGACCGTAGATGAAAGAAGACAGATCATCAGGGAGTTTTCAGGCCTCTCTTCAGAAGATATGGAGGCAATGGATTACAGGATGGATATTAGCACCGCCGGAAATATGATAGAAAATGTGTATACTATTATGGATTATCCAGTGGGAATTGCCACAAACTTCAAAATTAATGATAAAGAATATTTAATACCTATGAGCCTCGAAGAACCATCTGTTATAGCTGCGTGTTCCAATGCCGCCAGATATGCACGGCCAGGAGGCTTTACCGCATATTCTACTAATTCTTATATGCGGGGCGAAATTGAATTATATAATGTACCGGACCCGGATTATGCAGCCATAAATATTCTTAAAAATAAGGAAAATATATTGAAAATGGCAAATACAAGATCAAAAACACTCTCAGGCATGAATGCTGGTGCAAAATCAATAGACCTGCATTTTGTTAATAATGAACTTATAATTAATATTATAATAGATGTGGCTGATGCTATGGGCGCTAATATAATAAATACCATGCTCGAATATGTGTCAGGCTATATAGAAGAACTCACAGGAGGACAGGCAAATCTCAGGATCATGAGCAACCTTACAACAGAAAGAATTACATATGCATATGCAAAATTTGACGGGAAAATGCTTGGAGAGGAAACAGTGGATAGGATAATACGGGCAAATGAATTTGCAAAAAATGATATATACCGTGCCACTACCCATAATAAGGGTATAATGAACGGCATCGATGCTGTGCTTCTGGCAACCATGAATGATTTCAGGGCACAGGAAGCAAACTCACATGCCTATGCATCCATGGGTGGATATGGCCCACTGACAGAGTATAGAAAAGACATTGACGGGAATTTGATTGGATCAATAAAAATCCCTATAGCTGTTGGCACAGTAGGCGGGGCAACAAAAACATCCAGAAAAGCAATGCTTGCAATGAAGATAATGGGGATCCATGGTTCCAATGAATTTTCAAATATCCTGGGTTCAGTCGGGCTGGCACAAAATTTTGCAGCACTGCGGGCACTGGCAGCAGAGGGAATCCAGAGCGGGCATATGAAATTGCATGCAAGAAATATAGCTATTGCAGCAGGTGCTACAGGAGAAATGGTTGAAAAAGTTGCCGGCGAGATGATATCCACCGGGAGCATTAGCTACACAGCAGCAGTCGATATAATTAAAAAATTTAGGGATGAATAAATATGGAAGAATACGAACAGAATATAAAGAATGGGGATGCATTTGTTAAGAAGGAAAAATTCATGGATGCTATCAGGGAGTATACTAAAGCATATGACGCAATTTCAGAGGATGACATAAAAGCTGAAATTTGTTATAAACTCTCCCAGTGTTATTCTTCCCTGGATCACAAAAGTACAGAAAATCCACTTAAATATGCAGAAGAGTCACTTGAACTCCACCACAAACTTGGAGATAACGAGCTTGAGGTAATGGATCTGATAAATATTGGCTATATTTATCTGGACAGCGGCAAAAGGGAAGATGGGATTTCTTATTTCAATAAAGCTATAGAGGCAGCAGATGCTATAAAGGATGTTACTTTATTTGCACTTTCAAACAATGCAAAGGCAGAGGCACTTTCCAGCCTGAAATCCAAACAGGCAGAGGCAATGAAAATATATGATAACGTTCTGGAACTAACAGAGAAGTCAGAAGATTGGGAGAATTACTTCGAGGCATTGTATGGGAAAATTAGCATATTACGTGATGCCGATATCAATGCTGCCTTCGATGCTGGAAAAGCAGGGCTGGATAAAATAGATACGGTAATGAATACTATTAAAACAAAGAAGGATAAAAAAGAATTTAAAGACTCTGTTTCATACCTGTATGACTCTGTATCAGATATTGCAATGGAGCTTGAAAATATAGATGAAGCTATGAAAATAGCATCCAGGTCAAAGGAATAAAATGGAAAGAAAATACTGTACAACCAGGTATGGAAAACTGTCGTACCTGGATGGCAACTCCGGTTATCCTGTAATTTTTTTGCACGGTTTTGGGGGCACCGGAAATACGTGGCTGAAAACCGCGCCATACCTGGAAAAATGCATACGGCCGGTACTTGTGGATTTGCTAGGGCATGGACATTCTGATAAGCCAGATATTGAATATATAGTAAAACAGCAGGCTGAATCCATCGTTGATTTAATCAGTACACTTGAAGTTTCAAAGTTTTCCATTGCAGGAAACTCCTATGGAGGCTGGATTACGCTGAAACTTGCATCGGGAATGCTGGAACCTGATATGATCTTCCCTGTTGATAGCGCCGGAATCTCGCCTGCTTTAAGCAATGGAAGCAGGGAGAATATGAACCGCGTCCTTGATTCCATTTTAAAATTAAGGAACTATAATAACAGAAACGCATTGGAAAGAATAATGGAAAATAATAAAAAACAGGAAGAGAAAATAAGTGATACAGCTTTAGGCAACATAAAAAGCAAAACAACTATAATATGGGGAAGTGCGGATAATATAATACCTGTATCCTACGGGTATGCCATGGAAAGCAAAATTTCTGGCAGTGAATTAATTGTTATGCCTGATGCCGGCCACACGCCATTTATAGATATGCCAGAGGAATTCGCAGAAATAATCAACAGAAAAATTAAAGAATACGCTCTCTGTTAATCACATTTTTCCAGTTTGTTTCCTGATTCCATCAACAATATTTTTGTATTCTTCATACCTTTCTTTGTCTGCATTGCTGAATGCCAGGAAATTTTCTGATGGCAATATATAACGATCACCATTTAGAGAAAGTTCCGGAAATCTTTCATCTCCGGATGCAGACATACTAATATCATGAATATCGGCAAATTTTATTTTCCTATATTCTTCACTGTCTTTTTCATTATCGATCTCCTGAATTTTTGCAGATTGATTTGAATTATAATGCTGAAAGATAGTTTTAATCATGTTTTTTATATCATTATACAGGTCCTCAGGCTCCACCGGATCTGTAGCTCCGGGTACAATAAGCGAATCAATGTAATCCATATCCTTTTTGAGATGAAGCTTCTCTTCTATATACTTGCCGGAAAATATCCTGTAAATTTCAAGGCTATCCTCATTTATTATGATTTTAAAAATACCGCCCCTCGACAGTGGAACCTTCCATGCGTTATCAATACTTTTCATATAACTGAATATCCGGGATGTTAATTAAATATTCCCACAAACACTTATTCTAACTTTGCCTTTGCTATCTGGTTGAATTTTGTAACGTTCCCATCATCATCTATGCTCAGATAAACGGTATAATGAAAGCCGGCATAGTCAAACTCTGTTGATACATCGTATCTATCACTATTGTCTACTATGCTGTTAATTGTAAAGTTTGAGATGTTCTCCCCATACATATCCTTAATATTTTTTTCAGCAATGAGTTTAACATCTTTCATACTTTCTACGCCCATAGGTGGTTATCTGTATTTTATTAATAATTGTTTCCAAATTTCAATTTATTTTTTATATTGTAGGTAATATTAATAATTGTTGTGATTACTTTTATAGAGAATAGTTGAGTTAACTGAAAGACCTTCGATATGTGCATATAAAGTATAATGCAAACTAAAAAATTATAAAATTTTTACCGGGTTAAAATAATGTTTTTTTGTTACGAGCTGGTATTCATTCAACAATTCATTTTTGAAAAATAGGTATCTCTTTTTAATTTTTATATTATTTTTTTTAAGAAAAGTATATGGATTATCTATAACCATTTTTAAAATATTTTCAGGGCTTACATAATTTAAAAATCTTTGATACCTGTACAAAAAATCCATTTCCGAGAATATATCCGGCTCTGTGACAAAGACATTATCAGTTCCCAGCATTAAATTTATATTATGCTTCAAGAATTTATTGTAATCTGGCCTTTTGCCATAGAATATATTTGACCTGGGTGTTATTACAATACTTACATTATTTTTACCTATTATATCTAGATCAGTATCATTTGCTTCTATTCCGTGTATTAATAAATCAGGCTTCAAATTCATAACCTTATCTATATCTTCATTTATATTTTCACTGAAATGCAAAGCAAATATTTTATTTTTTTTATGGGTTTTAATGCTGACGTCGTAGATATCATCATAATCCATGTCTGAGATTGAACTTATACCCACTCCATTAGAATTGTCTATTATCTTATTTATATCATCGTTATTGTAAGGCCTTGCAAATATTACGGGTTTTATAAACTTTTTATTTCCTCTTTTTATCATATTTATTCCCTTCAACCCATTTTCTCGGAAATCAAAATATGATATTGTTCCATTTTTCTCCATAAAATTGTTGGTTTTTGATATATAATTTATTACTTCATTATCATCAGCATTATCTAAAAATCTATGCTTTAAGCCATCAGGACCCACGATTTCAGGCAATGTGCCCTTCGGCTCTTCGTTTATAAATGAATCACCTACATGTGTATGGGCATTTACAGGCATTGGAATTAATGTGCCATGGTTCGTATTTCCGGTTTTATTACTGAATGATTCACCGGTGTCATCTACTTTTAATGTGCCTCTTCGCAACTTTCCATTATAATATATATTGCCTGAAAATTCCATTTTTTATAATAGAGATATATTATAAAAGTTTAACTCATAATTAGGTAATATCTCAAAATTGTTATATTAGTTCTTAATAAGGTTATATGATTCCATATATTATAATAAACGTTGCAATGTCGATAAATGGTAAAATATCTGCTATAAATGGGAGATACAGGATTTCAAATGATATTGACATCAACAGGGTAATGGAAATAAGGAAAAATGTTGATGGCGTTTTACTGGGGGCTAACAGCGTAAAGGTAGATAATCCAGTTTTGAATTATGCAAAGAATAGGATAATTTTAGATGAAAAATTAAGATTAAACGATAATTACAATGTTTTCGATGGAAAAATAAAATCGTATATATTTTCAAGAAATAATAAGAAAATAAAAAATGCGGAAATAATAATTTTAGATGATTTATCAATAACCAGTATATTAAAAAAACTATATGATATGGGGATAAAAAGCATATTGGTAGAAGGAGGTTCCAATGTTATAAATCAATTTATAGATAAAAAAATATTTGATGAATTTTATATATTTATAAATCCTGGTTTAATATTAGATGGGATACCGTTGTTTAAAGAAGAAATGAAATTAAATTATAAAATATCCATGGAAGGTGATGGTTTATTATTGAATATTAAAGATATTAATAACTTTTAAAATTATCAACTCATTTATAAGTATTTACCAAATAATTAAATAATATGTTACAATTATGGTTTATGATTGATGAGGCAATAAAGGCATTGAAAAATAAAAAAATGATTTTAATCCATGATTTCAATGACAGGGAAAATGAGACGGATATGGTAATAGCATCCGAATTTGTTACACCTGAAATAATAAGGACAATGAGAAAGGATGGAGGGGGTTTAATATGCACTACAATAAGGGAAAAAGATGCAAAAAAATTCAATTTGCCCTATCTGGATGATTTATTTTACAGGTCTCTGGATATGGATAAATCAGTTTTAAATTCATCAGACATGGGCTATGATACGAAAGATGCCTTTTCATTGACAGTAAATTCAAGGGATACTTACACGGGCATACCTGATAATGATAGATATAAAACGGTAAAGCATTTTTCGGAATTTATAAATTCTCTGGGAAATAATGCAAATGAAAACGAAAAGAATTTCGGGAAAATATTCAGGGTTCCGGGCCATATACATTTATTAATAGCGAGGAATAATTATTTTAAAGAGAGGAAAGGCCATACTGAATTAAGCACATATATTGTAGAGAAAGCCGGTTTGATACCCAGTGCAACAATAGTGGAAACACTGAGCGATTCCTTTAATTCCATGACCCTGGAAGAATCTAAAAAATATGCAGATGAACATAACATTGTATTGATAAACGGGAAGGAGATTATAGACGATTTCAATAAAACGGATAGGATTTTACAATGAAATTGATAGGAATAGTGGATACAACATTTGCAAGGTACGACATGGCTTCATCTGCAATAGATGAATTGTATAAAACCGGAACCGGATTTGATATAAAAAGGTACACTGTCCCGGGAATAAAGGATACGCCGGTAGCAGCATTAAAATTGTTCAGTGAATACAACTGCGATTTAGTAATGGCGTTCGGCATGCCCGGACCAATGCCTGTAGATAAAATGTCAGCACAGATAGCATCAACAGGCTTAATGGAAGTACAGTTAAAGACAATGAAGCATATTCTGGAAGTTTTTGTCCATGAGGATGAAGCTATAGATGATAGGGAACTTGCATGGCTATGTGACAACAGGTCAAGAGAACACGCAGTGAACGCATATTATTTGCTATTCGATCCTGAGAAATTAACGGAAAATGCGGGCAATGGGTTAAGGCAGGGATTTGAGGACAGGGGTCCGGTTAATTCAGGAAGTGCCGGACATAAACATTAGGTGATATAAATGAAAATAGGAATGGTAGTTGCAGAATTTAATTATGATATAACAATGATGATGGTGGAGAGAGCTAAAGATTATGCAGATTTTCTGGGTATTGAGTATAAAATACTTAAAGTACCTGGAACTTTTGATATACCCTTAGGAATTAAAAAATTGTTAAAAATTGACGATATAGATGGTATAATAGCAATAGGTGCTGTGATAAAAGGGGAAACAGACCACCATAGAATAATAATGGAAAATGCAGCAAGAAAAATAACTGATTTATCATTAGAATATGAGAAGCCTGTTGCTTTAGGCATATCCGGCCCTGGGGAATCCAGGTTGCAGGCTGAAGCCAGAATAGACATGGCAAAGGAAGCCCTGGAAAGCTGCGTTAAAATGGTTAAATCATTGAATAATTTATAAATTTATTTTAATATATTATTTGGAAATTTCATAATAAAATTTAATATTATTTTTTATTTTTCTTCGGATCATAACTATAATTGTCATATTTTGTTCTGTACCAAACAGCTGTCATTACAATTGTTACTATTACAAAGAATCCTGTAATTGCAACAGAATAGGCGTTGGGGTCATAACCATTGTATGTACCGGATGTCAGTGCAGCAGTAACTATTACAATGCCCACCATAGTTATTACAAAGGCTTTGACTCCTCTTTCATCTTTCTTTTTCGGCTCAACATTTTCTCTGTTTATTTCAGCCTGATCAATTTCTTTTTCTTCCATTTAGTTCACCTTCCTGTATATTAAACGGGCGGCAATTAGCAGGAATATTATCACTACTATAAAGAATTCCAGGCTACTTACTGCCATCTGCAAATCACCGCTCAGTATATGCCCTGAAGCACAGCCATCTGCCATCCTTGCCCCAAGCAACATCATGAAACCTCCTGTAAAAGCACCTCCTGCCCTTTTTATCTGGCTGTTTCCAAATCTTGTCTCCCATGAAGGAGGAATAACGCTGTTGAATGATTGAAATCTCCTTGTGAAAAATATTGAAGCCAGAAAAGCACCGAATAGAGTACCTATATCACTGAAAGGTTCCCATCCTATTGTGTGGACAACAAGAGTGCTATAGCTATATACTCCTGCAGAAGCCATATTTTTGCCACAATCCATGAATACGTTGTTGATTCGCCAAAGATCTGGTGCAGAAACATTTCCAGTACAAGCATTAACCCTATAATTATTCCTACGGACATCATGACCACACCAAATAATTTAGATGAAACAGTCCAGTGATAATTTACTTTCTCAGCAATATTGTTCTTGCCAAGTGGCATAGAAGCCCCTTCCATAAGCATTCCCGCAGTTTCTATGTATTTTTCCTGTTCAACTGTGCTCATTTTCCCTGATTTGTGCAATGAAGTATAAGCACAGCTTTTTCCTCCCTTATACCTTGGAAGGAAATATGCTATGGAGAACATAACTATTGCCCACACAACTGCTATTCCAAATCCAACGTATAGATTTGTATCTACTTTGCCACCGAAATAAATTTGCCCAAAATTATCGTAGCTTATTAACCATTGCCCGAACGATGTCTGATATATCAGTGTCCAGGATGCTGCTCCAAGCAATCCACCAAGCAGCGCGTATATAGCGTCACGCCTTCCTTCTCCGAGTCCCATCCATACCGTACCTGGAACATATCCTGAAATTGCAATTCCTACTCCGAACAATGCAGCTCCAAAGGCCACACCCAGTACATAATCAGGTTTAACTCCCCAATGGAATGCAACACCAAGTGCAGCTAACCCATAAAGTGCAAGAGCTCCTGCCCCTATAGCTATTGCTATACACCCTACAAATAACCTGTCCTGCCATTTACGATCCCGTAGCAGAAAGCCTCCTGATTCAGCTGTAGGATGAATGCGTAAATTCTATATACTTATAAAATATCAATATTCAGGCATTATACTACTTTTAAGCAAGTTATGCCAGTAAATCCTGAGTATATCATTGATCCGTAAGGACTTGTGTAACAGGTTGGAAATGCCTCTGTGCCCCGGTACAGCATGGTACAGGCAAAAGGCATATTCAAATTGCATGTAGACAGAGATGCGTACAAAGGGAACACTGACACCCCTGGAGAGGCAACATCATAACCGGTAGCTACCTTAAAACTCAACAATTGGTTCCTGCAAAACCGTCCGGACCGCGAGGGATGAAGACGAATCATAAGGAAAAGTAGGAACCCCACATGCTTTAGCAGTGGGAGTATGTCAGCTAATCTTATAAGTACCTCGGGATTAGAGATTCCCCAGGCTTCAGCGAGCCCTCCTATTACCATTCCAATAAATAAACCAATCCATTCCCATGCAGTTACACTAATCATTTCATTCACTCTTTTTTCCTGGTTTCTATTACTTACAAATTAACATTATTTTTAGGTATTTTAAAATGTATGCTTATATATAAGGTATCTTATTAAAATATTATAATATTATATAATTTATATTTTTTATGGGAACTTAAATTTTAAAATAACATTATTCGATTCAATATATATCAGGCAATTTATTCTGGCATTCAATATTATTATATATACAATAATAATTATAACTGGATTTGAATGAAAGTTTTTCTGGACAGTTCCGATATTAACGAAATCAGGGAGATATCAGATTACGGCTTCATTGATGGGGTAACAACAGATCCTGTTTCTATAGCAAGGGAAGTATCAAAGGGCTCCACTACGGAACAGGTGATTACATCCATAATTAAGGCGGTTAATGGGGAGGTGCATATACAGGTTGTTTCACAGGATTACGATTCTATAATGTCCCAGGCATTTAAAATCCATTCCCTCGGGATGAATGTAATAGTCAACATTCCGGCAACATTTACCGGGATTAAAGCAATGTTGAAACTAAACGAGAAAAAGGTAAAATGTTCTGCTTTGTCTGTTTACAATACAGTTCAGGCCATTATGGCAGCACAGAACTATCCCGAATATGTTTCTATAAAAACCGGAAAAATAAAAAATACCGCCGAGGATGGGATGGAGCTGGCCTACAATGTAAACCAAACATTTAAAAACTGTGGATTTGACGCGAAGGTTCTTGTTGGAGGTATCTCAAAGCTTGAAGACATAACCAGGGCAGGTATCATGGGTGCCGGTGCAATCTCAGTTACGTACCCGCTCCTTAAACAGGTGGAAGGAGATATTAACATGGGAACAGAAATAGCGGAACAGATGGAGGCGTGGAATAAAATTGCTGAAAGCAGCAGAACGTTTTTTAATAAATAATGTTATAAAATTAATTTAAATATGTAACGGTTTCTGTGGAATTTTTAGAACACCCCGTAAATAAAGTTCGTTTTATAAATTCAGCCACATTATGTTTTTATATGCAGTTGGTATATATAAATGATTAATATGGTAGAAGAAGGAGAATTGGCCCCGGATTTCGAGGCTCTGGATACAGGATTGAAAAGCAAAAAATTGTCTGATTATAAGGGAAATGTTACCATGCTCGCATTTTTCCCCGGTGCTTTCACATCTGTCTGCACAAAGGAAATGTGCACATTCAGGGACTCTATGGCAAATTTTAACAAATTTAACGCAAAAGTTGTGGGCATCAGTGTGGATTCACCGTTCTCACTCAAGGAATTTGCCACAAAGAACAACCTGCAATTTGACCTGTTAAGTGATGGCAACCGTGAAATATCGGATAAATACGGAGCTTTATACAAAAGTTTTCTTAACATAAACGGGTTGACAGCATCTAAAAGATCTGTTTTTGTGCTTGACAAAACAGGTAAAATTGTATATAAATGGGTCAGTGAAGATGCTGGAAAGGAACCGGATTATAAGAAAATAGAAGAAGTAATTTCAAAATATAATTAAATTGAAGTTAACCGGAAATATTTATTTTTTTACTACTTTTAAATTTTCCAGATACCGCTTACAGAAGCTGTTGTAATTTTCCTTATACTTTTCCCAGGTTTTCATGTACTCTTCAGAAACCTCGCCGACAACTTTTGCCGGAACGCCTACAGCTATTGACCTATCAGGTATTTTGCTTTTGCTTTTAACAACAGCACCTTCACCTATAGCTGCCCATTTTCCTACTGTAGCAAAATCTGAAACGGTAGAATTCATTCCTATCACAGCATAATCATCTATGGTACCGGTATGTATAACTGACAGGTGCCCGATCGTAACATGTTCTCCTATTGTAGTCTTTTCACCAGGCCTTGCGTGTATTACACAGTTATCTTCAATTGCAGAGTAAGCACCGATAGATATTTCACCATAATCACCCCTCAATACAGCGCCCGGTCCTATCCATACATAATCCCCTATATGGACATTGCCTATCACTGTGGCATTATCAAAAACATACGCTTTCCTGCTTATTTCCGGGACCTGCCCTTCGAACTCATATATCATGCAGGTAGAACAGAGATAAAGATTTAAATTTAATTATCTGGGAAAATGTAAGGAATTTATTTTTTGCTTTCCTTGAACCGGAAATAACGCACAAGCTTTCCGTCCTGATTGTATATGTCCCTGTACTCAATTTTATCTGACCATACAAGAAATGTCAGTTCCATATGAATAATCAGATTATCGTGGTTCTTTGCAATATGTTCATCTATTTCTTTTAAAGTGTATGCATTTACCGTGTTTTCTTCAAGAAATTCAAGTACTGTTGCCCCGATTGAATTGGTTCCGGATGATTCGAACTGTTGTTTATCTACAGGCATAGCAATCAGTTCTCAGTTCCCTGCATCCTCTTCGAGGGCTTTTTTATAATTGCCAACCAGTTTTACAATATATTTCTGGGCAGCACTTTTGAGCATCCTTGCACCCATGCTTGCTGCGGTCCCAACAATATTCATATCAGCCTTCCAGTTAACCTTTGTACCCTGGTCATCAGGCAAAAAATCAAAATTAACGGTAAAGTCAACAGATGCCCCTGAACCGTTTCCCTTGCCTTTTAAAGTGATATGTTCACTGGCTTTTTTGTCGGTAATATCCAGAACAAGGTCAAATTTTCCCTTTATGAATGAAACCCCTGCTTTAGCAGTTAGCTTCATTTCGTTTTCATCTACTTTCTCATAATTCAGGAGGTCTGGAATAAGCTTTATCAGTGCTTCCTGGTCCACAACATATCCGTAAGCTTTTTCCGGCGTGGTTTTTACATCAAAAGAGTCTTCGAATGTTAACATACAATTACATTAAAACATAATAGATAAATCTTTATGCTGATCCATTGTATTTTTGCTTTCAATTACCCGCTGCATATTTCATAGAATTATATGAAACAGTTATAGTGCAATTATAAACAGCATGATATTTTCAGGGCGCCATCAATTTACTATTTTTACTCTGTTCCAGTATACAGTTTTTATAATTTGCCCGGCCCGTATCTACAGCTCTCCGATCACGCATTTCTTAAACGTCTTTGTATAATTTATAAATTGCAACAATGCTTATATGATATAACCCCTATGTGGTATATAAGTGACAACATGTAAGAGGAATAGGGCGAACCAGGTATTAGTCTTCATCGTTGATGTAGGCGGTTTCATATGTCCCCAGAATTTTAAACTGTTCTACTGATTTCTGTATATCTGCTATTGCCGCATCAGTATTTTTGTTATTTTCTATATCTATAAAAAATATATATTGAAATGGTGTGTATTGTACCGGCCTTGACTCTATTTTTGTCATATTTATCCCGTAGTCGTTAAGTATTTTCAAAATTTTATATAAAGCCCCAGGTTTATTTTTTGTTGAAAAAACTATTGATGTTTTAGATGGAACAGATACCTTAACAGGTGTTTTAGCTATTAAAAAGAATCGAGTATAACTGTGCCTGTTGTTTTCTATGTCCTTCTCAAGTATATCCATCCCATTTAAATTAGCTGCGATCTCACTTGCAATAGCTGCGTGGGATAACCCGTAATTTTCTTTAATTATCTGTACACTTCCGGCAGTATCGTATTCACTTACAGGTTTCATGCCGTGATTATATATGAAATCGGAACATTGCGATAAAGCCTGTGGGTGGGAGTGGACATGCGTTATATTATCTGTTTTTGCTCCAGCATGCCCTATAAGGCAATGTTTTATTCTCAGATAGTACTCTTTAATTATATAAAAATTCATCCTGAATAGAAAATCATATGTCTGGTTAACTGCGCCTTCAATTGAATTTTCAACAGGAACGACAGCAAGGCTTATTTTTCCATTCTCCAGTGACATGAATACTGCCCTTACCGATTCCAATGATACATATTCACCTGTAGCCATCTGTATAGCTGCAATATGGCTGTATGCCCCCGGTTCGCCAAAATAACCTATCTTCAATAAAACATAATATAATTAATATATTTAAAACTGGCTAAAGTCGTATTCATCTTTTTCAATTTCTTTTTTGTGCTTATATTCATCTGAATCCATATGCCTGTAAAGCCATATGAGGAATATTATAATAGGGACTGCAGGAATCCACATATATAGAGAATATAATGGATGTGCAGATTCTTCCAGTATTATTTCAGATGTTTCAATAGCTCCTGCAAATGCCAGTTCTATAACTACAAATATATACATATAAATAATTTTCATGTATTTCTTTCCCATTTGCCCCTTGACAAGGTAATACAATATGTATATACTGGTGCTTGCGGCTACAGCATAAGCTGGAAGTTCCAGCCAGGAATGCGGGAGTATCATAAGGCTTGTAAATATTGCCAGGCCGCTAACCTTTGTGGAGGTCCCCTCTACTGCTATCACACTTGCAGTTGACCCTATAGAAAAGCCGAACATGAGTATTCCTACTACCGGTATAAACTCTATACTGGCTATTAAAAGGTTATGTGGAAATATGCTTAGCCACATTGGAAAAAAGGATTTTGATATAATGGCACTATCCTCTGATTTGAAACTTGCATAAAGTGCGGGGTCATGTATTGGAAGGGATGAAATGACGGCAAACCCGACGAGTTCTATAATGAATGATAATAAAAATATTTTCCTGAGCCTCGGCATTTTTATTTCCATATTTCCTAATCTCAATTGTATTATTTATATTTTGGTCAAAAAAGTGGCTAAAATATAATTTAGTCTGAATCCTCCTGGTTTATAAGTTTTATATCGTCTTCGTATTTATTCAGTATAGAATCGAGCGTTATTATACCCATAAATTTTCCATTATCCACAACAGCGCACCATTTGGTCCTATTTTTCATCATAAGTTCCCATGCATTTTCTGCACTATTTTCGAGTTTCACATATGAAATACCAGCTTTGTAATAATCCTTTACATAACCGTATGACCTGTTAACAATATCATAAAGATAAACGGCTCCCATTAGCTTTTCATGGTAAACAACAGGGAGAGACAATAACTCATTTTCCTTCATAATATTATCAGCACGGTATATAGTATAGTAAAGGTCTGCGTAAACGTCATTAATAATATTCAAACTTGAAACTTTCATCTCCAGAAGCATAGGCGTATGGTACTCACCCATATTTGCCGGGGAGTCCCTCCTCTGCTCCACCTGTGATTCGTAAATGGAGTATTTTGTCCCGGAAGCTATATACGCAATTGATACAGCCAGCATTGCACCGGGCAACAATTGCAGGCTTCCTGTCATTTCAACTACCATAAGTATCACAGCAAGAGGGGCCTTTCCCGCTGCACCGAAAAATGACAGCATGCCTATAATAACAAATGGTGCCACCGCCGGCACAATTCCTGGAGAAACCATATGGAAGAGGACGCCAAAAAGTGCACCAAGTGAAGCCCCGATAAATATGCCCGGTGCAAAGACACCACCGCTTCCTCCCGAGGAAACAGTAAATGAGGTTGCAATAATCTTGACAAATGGAAGCAATACGAGAATAAGGAGAATTGGGAGTCCAAAAGTTACCAGTTCATTGAATTTCCCATATTCCAGTAATTCAACCCAGCCATAGCCCGTGCCAAGTATTTCAGGAAACAGCAGAGCTATCACTCCGACTATGGCACCGCCGATCATTGGTTTAAAATGGTTTGGTATTTTGAATTTTTTGAATAGGTTTCTAACGCCATAGAAAGTCCGTATATAGAGAATTGAGAATAATCCTGCAACAAGCCCCAGTACTGCATAAAAAGGCAATCTCAGAACATTGAATGTATTGAGATAATCACCAAATATAGGTGCGAATCCAACAACGGATGCAAATATTGAGTAGCCTATGGATGATGCCACCAGAGATGGAAATATTACTTCGGATTCGAAGTCTCTCCGGTATAGTATTTCAGCTCCAAGGACGGCTCCGCCAATAGGTGCTTTAAATATTGTCCCTATGCCAGCGCCTATGCCAACAGCAACAGCTATTCGCCTATCTTTAGGGCTGAGCCCGAGAATATCGGCAAGAAATGAGCCGATGCCCGCAGCTATAAGCGCTGTGGGGCCTTCCCTACCAGCACTGCCGCCTGAACCGATAGTAATTGCAGAAGCTATTGTTTTGACCACAGGAGTTCTGCGTTTAATTTTTCCATGGTTATAGTGAAATGATCTTATCGCTGCATCTGTCCCATGCCCTTCCGAGGAGGGGTCAAACGTATAAATTATAAATCCTGTAATCAGGCCACCGGCAGCGACAACAACTGGAATAAGATAGTACCTCAATGCATAAAAATGATAAACAAGTGAACCACCTTCACCAAGTGGGTGCGGTATTGGCATTCCCACTATATGGGTAAAAAATATTAATTCAAAAAGGCGGATAGCAAAATAAAAAGCAAGCGCACCAAAACCGGCAACAACACCAATTATGGCACCCACTATGAACCAGCGCTGGAAGTATGGTAGTGTTGATAGTTTAAGATTCATTTAACCACCACATAGATATCATTGTTATTGAATTTTAAGGGTATTTGCGCTGAATGTAAATATATATTTAAATACATTATTGTACAGTATTAATAGTATTTATATAAATTTTGAGAATTGGAAACAATAGCCTCTGGAGTTATTCAGAGGAGCACAAATATAAATTGCAAATAATTAAGGTTCTCAATACCTGTTATATAGATTGGTATTTTACGGCTTCCCCTTATCAAAATAATCTTTAATTTTTTCAGATACGATATTGAATGAAGTTTTTACCAGGGCTGCTGGAGACCAGGGGATAAGTAATTCAGGATTCAGCAGGCGGAACCAGTAATTTTCATTAATATTTTCAACCATGTATCTTGATTTGTATGCCAGTATAAATTCTCCGAATACAGATTTATAATATCTATAGGGTTCGTAAATAACAGGCTGCACATATTCGAAATTTAAATGTTGCAGATATTTTCTTGCAATCTCTATGTGCGCCATCATTTTGGAATAGCCCGGAAAATACGAATCATTGTATAACCGGATATGCAGCTCCCATGGAGCTTTTATTATCTTAGAAATACCATAATCTTCGCCATGGTCAAAACTCGGAGTTGCATTTGCAAAGCCCCTGTGTATTTTCAAATACTGTATCACCATGTCAGATTTCTTTTCGGGTATTAAAAGGGAAAATGATTCTTCATCTTTCACAGTTTTCCTGTCTATGTATATGCTGGTGTTATCCTTAACCTGAATATTTTTAGGAAACAATATATAAGACATTACTACCTTTATTGCTTTATATAATTAAGTTTTTTCTTAAATGAAGTTAGGGCTTCCTGAATTCAGGAATTAATCAAATAGAAAACCATATATTTATTAATACAGGATAATTTTACCAGCATGGACCTGGAACAATACAAAAATGAAGGGATCAAAGCCCGGAAAAATATAGACATAAGCCAGATTAAGAGCATAGCCAGTGGCATAATAAATTCTTTTAGAAACAATGGAAAGTTAATAGTGTTTGGAAATGGTGGATCGGCTGCGGATGCACAGCATTTCGTTGCAGAACTCACAGGGCATTACATGAAGGAGAGAAAGGCCCTCCCGGCTATTGCACTGACGACAAATACTTCAGCACTTACTGCAATTGGAAATGATTACTCATACAATGATATATTTTCCAGGCAGGTACAGGCCTTATGCAAAAAGGAAGACTATGTGGTTGGAATAAGCACTTCAGGAAATTCAAAAAATGTGGTAGCAGGCATAGAAGAAGCAAACTCAATAGGCGCATTTACACTGGGATTTACCGGGAAATCAGGTGGCAAGCTTGCTGGAATATGCAGCGATGTTTTTCATTCGGATAGCGATATAACTCCTATAATACAGGAAATACATATAACAGCCATACATATGATCTGTGCTATTATAGACGAGGATTTTTGATATTTCAGCTATTTCCTGAAGCTTTTCGTTTCAATGAATAAATTTATTCTATCCGGTATATTTCTAATCTTTATTGAACAATACAGGAATAAGCCTGCATCCGTTTATTAGGGCCTGCTAATGAAAAAGGAGAAAAATATATTTATTTATAACTATGGACTTAAAACATGCACTTTATGCCCTGTTCAATTAAAAATGAACTTTCGGGTTTAAGGTATATTTTCCCGACTGCATAGAGAACAAATCCTGGCAATTTAAACCATAGATAATTTTTTATAAAGATTTTCACTGAACTTTTATGATTATAACTAAAACTCCATTGAGAATTGGTTTGGTTGGAGGGAGCACGGACATCCCGGAATATTATAGGAATTATGGAGGATTGCTTCTTTCTGCTGCTATTAATAAATATATTTATATTATTGTAAACAAAAAATTTGACCATAAAATAAGGGTATCGTATTCCAGCACAGAAATTGTTGATACAGTTGACCAGATAAAACATCCCAGTGTAAGGGAAGCAATGAAACTACTTGATATAGACGGCGGAATTGAAATTCTCAGTGTTTCAGATATTCCATCGACAGGAACCGGATTAGGTTCGAGTTCAACATTCCTTGTAGGGCTCCTTAACGCATTGCATGCATATAAATCAGAATTTGCCAGCAGGGAGCAACTTGCGAGGGAAGCAATAGAAATAGAAAGAAATGTATTGCAGGAACCAGGAGGAATGCAGGATCAATATATGGCTGCCTTTGGTGGCATCAATATGCTGAAATTTAATGAAAACGACTCTGTTTATGTAAATCCAGTAACATTAAATTATGAAAAACTTGAGAAACTGAAAGATAATATGTCCTTGCTTTACACCGGGATAGGGCACAACTCTGGAGGAATCCACAAAAACATACGGGGCGAAATATCGGAACACCTGGATGATTACCGGAAAATGAAAGAATATACAATGGATTTTTACCATGCTTTATACGACATGAATATTGAAAGACTTGGAAAGCTTCTTGATCAGAACTGGCATTCAAAGAGAGCTTTATACAAAGAAATTTCGACACCCGTTGTGGATGAATATTACTCTAAAGCACTTAGCCTCGGGGCTTATGGTGGAAATCTCATCGGCGCAGGCGGCGGTGGCTTTCTGGTATTCATAGTAGAGGCAAAAGATAAACACAAATTGCGTGAGCTCGGACTCCGTGAGATAGATTTCGATTTTGATTTTGAAGGTTCCAGAATAATATATTTTTCACAGTGAAATAAATATTTTTAGCCCTGGACAATATACTTCTGCACCGGGATTAAATACGGTAAAACACATGCCCCTGCACCCCGGAATTTTGCATATTATTTTAATAATTATTATTAATTATGTGCTATGAATTCAGACTATTCCCGCTATATAATGGATAATATTTTTGATTTTTTTCAATATCCTGAAAATTATGACCGGGCAATTATTAATGCTGCACTTGGGAAAATGGAGTGTGCAGGAAAAAATCTACTGTTTAACGGTGTAAAAGTTAAGCCAGATTTTCAGTGTACAGATGAAAATATGCTAGGTTTTTTTCTGGCAAACCTGCCACTCATGTTCAATGAAAGAGGCAACAGAGAATATAAATTGCCGCCCAAACTGGAGAAGCTAAAGACCGATACAGAAGAACTTATCAGTATGCAAAAATTTAATGAACTCGCAACACTGGAACTTTATCTACTCCTGGAAATGGCTATGAGATGTGCCTATTCAAAATGGCTGGGCAATAAAATTGTAATATCCCGATATGGAATGGATAATATTGTTCTGGAAAACTATGATTACAGGCGGTTGAAACTCTACATAAGGCTAAACCATCTGGGCAGAACAGATATAAAGGTCAATGGAGACATTTTTCCGGGGTCAGAGAATGCATTGCTTGGCTGGGCGACAAAATTTATGGACAGACCAACACAATTAATGTTCAGGCTTTCGTTAAATGTAAGAAATTTGCTGGCACATGGAGAAAATGAATGGTACCTGTTTCCTGTTTTGCCAAGTGTACCCCTGGCTGCCAATGCCGCAGGCAAGTTGCTTTATGAAATTAAACCAGGGATGGAAATAAAAAACAATGGATATAAAATGGCACATACTGGAAATGGGAGGAATACAAAAAGGCCAACCTTTTACCATGGAATAAATAAGCATTAAAAATTAATTTCTGGCCTGAATTCTGAAATCGGGCTTTCTGTAATCCCATTTAATCCAGAAATCTTTAATATTATCCATGGAGATAGAAAAAATCTGTGAACTAACCCTGTATATATGAAGGTTTTCGTTTTTTATTGAAAGCATATTTATTTTTAAATATACCGTTTTATTGATAGATATGTCATAAAACCCTTTCAGAATG